>JAILPF010000389.1 GCA_024699575.1 Acetatifactor sp.
AGACAAGAATTCTTTTGGCGAAAATTCACAAAATAGATAGATAATATTTAGATAATTACATAATTGATTGAATTATCAGAAAGTTTTATAATGGAAACTGAGAAGAGAAAAATAGTTTCCGTGGGGGAAAAATATGACAGATATTAAAAATCTTATTTTGGAGGGGACAATAGAGGTCTTTCGGGAAAAGGGATTGAAATTTACCATGGATGACCTGGCACGCCGGCTGGGAATGAGCAAGAAGACAATCTACACGGTCTATAAGGAAAAAGAAGAATTATTTTTGGCGATGGTGGATTATGTATTTGATTCTATCAAACAGAGCGAGCAGGAAATTCTGGAAGATGATTCTCTCAGTACCGTGGAAAAGCTTAAAAATGTTTTGGGAGTGCTTCCAAAGGGATATCGAGAAATTGAGTTTGGACAGCTTTATTCCCTGAAGGATAAATATCCAACAATCTACTGTCAGGTGGAAAAGAGGCTGGAGACCGGATGGGAGAAAACCATTGCATTGATTGAACAGGGGATGCAGGAGGGAGCTATACGACCTGTATCCATTCCGATTGTGAAGATAATGCTGGAGGCATCCATCGAGCGTTTTTTTCAGAGAGATGTATTGGCGCAGAACCAAATAGCTTATGCGGATGCTCTGGACGGAGTGGTTGGAATTATTATGAAAGGAATCGAAATGAGAGAACCGGGGAACAGGTGAGACTATCATTTTTGATTAAGTTACACCGAACACCAAGCATATAGGAGGTGGATTATGCAGGATAGGGCAAAAAAAATCTTTGGAAATGAGATGAATGATAAGGTTTATCGCAAGGCGGTAAAGTCCAAGACGAAATATGCCAAAAAATATGGGGATGATTCCGATAAGAATTATCCGGTGACTCTCCAAAAAAATGCCTATATCGGAGATTCGTTGGGTGTGGTGAATGTGCTGGTGGGGGAAGTGGCATCAAATGCTCACTATCGTCCGGAGGAATCCATAGACGAATTGACCTGGGATACGGAAAAGGGGATTATTGTGGGGAATATCCGAATGGGATTTGGACATTACCGAATTTCCATGGCGATTGCCTCTGCAGCAAAATCCATGGGCTATGTGCCATATTGGATGGATTTGAATTCCTACAGAGAGACAACATGTACCAAGGTGATTGGCGCACAAAATGATTTGTATTCTCTGGGGTCCAGACTTTCCAAGAATCCGGTTTTTAACAAGTTGGTGTGGGAACCGATGAATTATGAAGGCTTCAGAGCTTTATCCTACAACGCATCAGATCAGAAAAATGCAGAACTGATGGCAAGTGTTTATCGGAATGTGCCAAAGGAGCTTCCTGTGGTTGGAACCCATGTGTGGCCGGCGCAGGCAGCCGTCCATGCGGGAATGAAATATGTGGTCAATGCCATTCCTGACAACTGGCCCATGGCACTTCACTTGTCCGAGGGAAGTGTTCACACCATTCAATGCCACAATGCTTATCAGGGGTATCGTATCTTGAACGGCATGCAGAAGAACAAAGTGCTGCATCCTATGCCTGAGGAATCCCTGATTTATACGGGGCATTATATTGATCATGAATTGGTAAGCAATGTGGAGGAGGACTGCAGAGCGCGTATCCAAAGAAAACTGAGCGGAAAACCTATGAGATTTCTATTGACCATCGGCGGTGCCGGAGCACAGAAAGAGATATTTGCAGCGATTATGCGCTACCTCCTTCCTTCGATTAAGGCAAAAAGAGCAGCACTTTATGTGAATGTGGGAGATTATCGCAATGTGTGGGATGCACTTCTTGAAGAACTTCCAGAGATGAAAGCACTTGCCACGGAGCATATGGGAAATTGGAAAGAGACGGAAAACTTTGCGGAGAGTGCATTGCAGGATGAAACAGAAATTACCGGAATCCATGGCTTCTGGCATGAGAATATTTTTGAAGCCGTATATTGTACGAACCTGCTGATGAGAAGCGCAGACGTCCTGGTGACGAAGCCCAGTGAACTTGCGTTTTATCCGATTCCGAAGCTGTTTATTAAGCGCGTGGGAAAACATGAAATGTGGGGCGCTATCCATTCGGCTGAGATTGGGGATGGCACGCTGGAATGCAGGGATATTCCTCATACGCTTCAAATGGTGGAGCTGTTTTTGACAAGTGACAGCCTTCTTACAGATATGTGTGAGAGCATCGTGAAGAATAAACAGATTGGTATCTATGACGGTGCATATAAGGTGGTGGAACTTGCATTTGGTATGAAAAATAAATAGAAACGGGGGTTGGACAATGGAAGAGAAAAAGAAGTTATCAGGTGGAGAAAAGGTTGCATATGGTCTGGGAGCGGTAGGAAAGGATATGGTCTATATGCTTTCCGCCAGCTATGTACTGTACTATTATCAGGATATTTTAGGAGTCAGCGCCGTGGCTATGGGCATGATCCTGCTGA
>JAILPF010000402.1 GCA_024699575.1 Acetatifactor sp.
ATCCCGGTAAGGGCAAGAATAAGGGAAATGAAATGGAAATAAAAACAAAACGTTTGATACTCAGATCGATTCGTATAGGTGATGAAAAAGAGGTACATGAATATGCCGGTGATAAAGATATTACAATGATGTTTTGGCTGCAAAAAGACACATTTGAAGAAACCGCTGATTTTGTCAAAAAGAACGCAGAGGAATGGAATTCGAAGGAACAGACGAATTATGAATTTGTGATTCTATTGGACGGAAAGATCATCGGGCGGGTTTGGTGTCTGGTCGATTCTAATAGGGAGAAAAAATGGAAGACTTATTTTTAATGTAGGATACACATATATTGAATTGAGAGAGAAAACCGAATTGATCGATATGGCGGCCGACTGGTTGCCAACAGGGAGCTGCCGATGCTGATTAGGGCAAAGGAAATAATAGAGCGGAGAATGTAAAAGAGATGAAACAGAAACTGTTATATGCTTTGGATTGCATGAAAAAATACAATACAGGGATCATGTACCAGGAGTGCTTTGGTTTTGATCCTGAAGTGGAGTATGATGTGCTGGTCATTGCTCCTGGGTGGAAACCAACCAAGATAATAAAGGATCCTGTGTATAAAGTAACAGAATTGGCGCGGCATTCATATTTTTCCGGCTACCTTGTGGAAAAGGACGGGCTGAAAGTAGCCTGGGCACAGACAGCATCTGGCGCATGTAATGTGTTGGACCACGCCATAATCTGTGCTGATATGAAATTTCGAAAATGTATATTTACCGGTGCAGTTGGTGGATTGACAGATCGTTTTGAAATTGGAGATCTGTGTACACCCGAAGTATGTATTTCGGGAGTCTATTCAAATCATTATCTGAATGAGAAACTGGATGATTTTCATCCATATGATAGGATCTATCCCAATATGCAATATGCTCGTGATATAGCAGAAATGGCAGAAGGGGCGGGATATTCATTAAAGAGCGCTAAAGTCTTTTGCACGGATTCCATTTCTTTGGAGTATATGCATCTTGATGAGATCAAGGCGACAGGGGCAGAACTTATTGAAATGGAAACAGGTACTTTCTACACCCTGGCTGAATTATTTGATGTTCCATCAATCGCTTTATTGGTTGTCTCTGACAATTCTGCAACAGGCGTTCCTCTTCTTGGCAGAGGAGAAGAACTTGCTCAGAAGTACATCAATACAAGAAGCAATATCATACCGGATATGATTTTCCGAATCGCAGGGAGTTAACAAAGAATTCGATTGGAGGATGAAGTATGAACGCTAAGAACACAGTTGATAGTATCGTAGAATAGATAAGGAACTGGTTTGATAAGAATGGGCCGAAAACTTGTGCTGTACTTGGTTTATCAGGAGGGAAGTTATTGCCATAGGTGATGAACTCGGCCTTCCTATAGAACTTGTCCACAAGGCGCCATCAGATGGCCTTTGCGGAAAGACGGATGAGGATAACCTTGGCTTTACCTATGATTTCCTCGATTCATATCTCTCCGGCGAGCAGGTTTCTGACCAAAACACCATAGCAGAGATCGAAAGAAGACACAGACTCAATCTTAACAAAGAAGAACTTATGCCCATCGTAAAAAAATGACCCATGGGGACAGAGTCGGTGGGTCATAGTCAGAATATTCAGACAATGGACCATTGTCTCCGTCCCCAGGGTCACTATACGTCGTATTTTTTCAGAAGCATATCAAGCGCTTCGCGCAGGAGGATGGCTTCGCCGATGTCCTCGCGTTTGCTGAGCTTATTGAGGCGCTTTAGCTGATCCTGGGTGAAGTGGGCGGTCTTGGGGATCATTTTCTCCTCTTTTGCCATAGCGACTTTATTTCCACCGGCAAGCTTTGCGCGATAAAGAGCGCCGTCAGCTTTTCTGATAAGCTCTGCGCAGCGGTTGGCATCCTCAAATGCGGTTGCCATACCGATAGTCATAGTCATTACACTTTTATCTCTGAGAGTGACATTATACTCTCTTCTCATGTTTTCCAGTAACAGGAAAATATCTTCTCTTTCTTCGGTACCTCTGAAGATCACACCGAATTCATCTCCGCCAATGCGAAATACCTGGGCTCCTTTGTTTACCATGGAGGCAATGTATTTTCCGGAATCAATGAGAACTCTGTCTCCTTCTGCTGGACCAAACTCTTTGTTTACCCTGGCAAAACTGTCCAGATCGATAAGGGCGATGACCACGGTCTCACCTGACGATTCTGCTTCGCTTTCAAATATGGCGGTTATGGCTTCGTCAAATGCATCACCGATGGGAAAGCCCAATGCTTCGTTGACACTTGGGTGTCTGGAAGTATCAAGCTTTTTGTGGTCTTCGGGAGTGAAAGGGTGGGGTACAGCTTCTTTTTTCTTGGGCATAATGGACCTCCTTTAGGATAAATAAAATTATTTTTGAAATATTATTTCTAAAATAATATCAAGATATATTATATAAATAACACATATGAAATAATATGTCAAATATAATATGTGAAAATATTTTTTCACCCCGGTAATTAAGCTGCGAGTTCATAGTCAGAAAAGTATGGTTAAATTCTGACTATAACCCGGGAACTCCGTTCCGAGGAGCAAAATAAAAATGACCCGGGAACTCTGTCCCCGGGGATCAAAAAATGATTGTACAATTTACCAAAAATGAAAGAGATGATGCTGATGAAACAGAGGATATGAAGATAGTCGAGCAATTTGATATTTCTGCAATTGATACAGAGTCTTTAAAAGGATTTAGAAATCATCATAAAAGCTGTCGCCCAGAGCATGTATTTAATAATTTACCGGATGAAGAGTACTTGGAGCGAATAGGTGCAGCAGGATATGGCGAAGATGGTAAATTACATCCTACTATAGCAGGTTTGTTTATGTTTGGTGAGGAATATCATATTGTCAGAGAATTCCCAGAGTATTTCCTAGATTACAGAGAGATGCTTGACCCTACAATACGTTGGACAGACCGTTTGCAGTCTAGTTCTGGTGATTGGAGCGGTAATGTATTTGATTTCTTCTTTAGAGTAAATAGCAAAATTGCAAAGGATATTAAGAAGCCTTTTAAGTTGGAAGGCATTACAAGAATTGATGATACTCCAGTTCATAAGGAAGTTCGAGAAGCATTAGTTAATTGCTTGGTTAATACAGATTATTTCTTACCTTGCGGAGTGGTGATTAAGAAGGAAGATGACAAGCTAGTTATCGAGAACCCAGGTAGTATCCGCACCGGTAAAAAGCAGATGCTTCGTGGTGGTATTTCAGATCCTAGAAATAAAACATTAATGAAGATGTTTAACATGATTGGTATTGGAGAAAGAGCCGGAAGCGGCATCCCAGATATTTATCAGGTTTGGGAGAATGAAGGATGGCCAATGCCGGTTGTAGAGGAAAGCTATAATCCAGACAGAACTCGTTTATCGCTTGAATTTACGAAGAAACAAGCGAACAAAACAAGCGAACAAAGCAAACTGAGAAAAACAGAAGAAAACTACAAACTGATTCGAAAGTACTTGAAGAAGAATGGATTATCTAAGACAACAGATATAGCAAATGCTATTGGGTTAAGTCCAGCACGTACAAGAGTTATTCTGAAAGAGATGCCTGGTCTTGTATATGAAGGAACAACAAATAATAGAAAATATCGTTTGGCGGATGAAGATTAAAATAAAATCAGCAGAATAATCAGCGAAAAAATAAGCAGATTATTTGATAGAAAAATTATCATGCGTGGTGACCGCGCATAAAAATGAAATGTGATTGTCAAATGGTAAGGAAACATATCCAAGCGCAAGACATCAATTCAAACCAGACATTTCACGTGGGGTCGGTAGTATTGATGTCAAAGGTCAAAAAATAATAGCCGCAAAAGCCCAGTAATACTGCGGTTTTCGGGCAATCGGGCAAATTTGGCGTAGTGCAGGACAAATGCTTCTCGGTAACTTATCCAAGGGAAAAAAGGCTCGAAAAGTGTGAGAGTTGAGTTGCCGAGTTAGATGTCACTATGTTGAGTTGCTGAGTTAGATGTCGGGGAGTTGTGGCTGTGAGATAGATGTCAGCGCGATGGTTGAAAATGAAATGTCCAGCAATTCGCTGTTTATGGTAAAGACAATTTGGTGGAGATTCGCTATGCTTTTCTCAGGAGGTGGGTCATATGGATCTTATGAAAACAGGTAAATTTATAGCGGATCTTCGAAAAGAGAAAGGTCTGACGCAAGAGCAACTCGGAGAAAAAATCGGAGTCACTAATAAAACAGTCTCCCGATGGGAAACAGGAGTATATCTGCCACCTGCAGATGTGATGCTGGTTTTAGGAGAACTTTTTAGTGTTAGTGTCAATGAAATTCTTAGTGGAAAGAGATTAACCGATGATGAGTACAAGGAGGCCGCAGAGGAGAATCTGACACAGGTTATCAAAGCCAGCAGCTTCTCATTGAAGGATAAAATAGAGTTCTTCAAGAAGAAATGGATGAAAGAGCACATTGCAATTATGGTATTCATCGGGATTTGTATCATAGCTGTGTTCATAGCCGGTATTTTAATTAATAATGTGATACTTGTTTCGATTACTCCTCTGCTGATTGCCGTTGCACACGCATGGAGAAACAATACCATGATGGCTTATGTTGAACGTAATGCCTATGATGGAACAGGTAACTAACTGACACACCAAAGCTCACACACTGCCGTCATTGCCGGACTGATCATGGTGTTTGTGGCTTCATTTATAGAGATGCCAGTCTGGCTGCGAATTGCACTTATCGTGTTTGCTCTCATAATGATTTTTACGGTCGCTTTTATCGCCGTGGGCATTGAGCAAAAGGCTGGATACTATGAATGCCAGAATTGTCACCACAGATATGTTCCTACATACCGGCAGACAAATCTTGCTATGCACATGGGACGGACAAGGTATATGAAATGCCCGAAGTGTGGAAAAAGAAGCTGGCAGAGAAAAGTTCTTACAAAAGAAGAGTAAGCAGACCATGGAAGGGGCATCCGGGAGGATGCCTTTTTTCAGTTTTGGCCACAGTGCGATTTTCAGAGGTTGCAGCGTGGAATTATCCGT
>JAILPF010000272.1 GCA_024699575.1 Acetatifactor sp.
TGATTCTCAAAGGCTATGCTCTGTACGGTCCTTCTTTTGTGGAACAGTTGAACGGCATTTTTGCCGTTGCCATCTGGGATGAACGAATACAAACCCTTTTTCTTTTCCGGGACCGTCTCGGAGTAAAACCACTGTTCTACACTCTGCTGAACGGCTCCCTTATTTTTTCTTCCGAACCAAAAGGAATTCTTTCCTATCCCGGCATCCATCCACAAATTGACCGAGATGGTTTATGTGAAATTCTCGCGTTGGGACCGGCCAGAACCTATGGAAACGGTGTTTTCAAAAATATGTTTGAAGTACTTCCCGGACATTATCTGGAATGGAAAAAAGAGGGGCTGACCGACCACTGTTACTGGGCACTCCACAGCCACCCTCATTATCAAACATTTGAAGAAACCGTGGAATACACTGCATGGCTCATTGAGGATGCCGTCAGCATGCAAATGCTCTCCGATATTCCTATCAGCACCTTTCTCTCCGGCGGTGTGGATTCCAGTCTCGTCACCTCCATCTGCGCCCGAAAATTAAAAGAACAGGGGAAAATACTCAACACCTTTTCCTTTGACTTTGAAGGGAATAAACAATATTTTCAATCCAATTCCTTTCAGCCAAGCCAAGATCGTCCTTATGTGGAACAGATGGTTGAGCATCTTTGCACCAACCACTTTTACCTGGAATGTGACAATTACAATCTGATTGAGAACCTATACCGTGCGGTGGATGCGAGAGACTTCCCCTGCATGGCGGATGTGGAATCCTCCATGCTCTATTTTTGTTCTCTGGTCGCACCGCATAATAAAGTAACGCTGACCGGCGAGTGTGCTGACGAAATCTTTGGTGGCTATCCCTGGTTTCACAGTAAAGAAGCCTTCCGCACCGCAGCTTTCCCCTGGTCTCCCACTATGGAACCAAGGCAGGTTCTTCTGGCAGATGAGGTTCTGGATGAGTTGCCGATGGAGGGCTATGCGCGCGCCGCCTACGAAAAAACAATTGCAGAAACTCCTGCCCTGCCGGAGGAATCCCCCACAGAGGCACGGCGCCGTGAAATCTCTTATCTCAACCTGAAATGGTTTATGGCAACCCTTCTGGAGCGCATGGACCGCACCTCTATGTACTCCGGTCTGGAAGCCCGAGTCCCCTTTGCCGACCATCGCATCGTTGAATATCTTTGGAATGTCCCATGGGAAATGAAATGTCCGAATGGCATTGTAAAAGGTCTTCTGCGCCACGCCGGAGCCAAATGGCTTCCACCGGAAATTCTATGGCGCAAGAAAAGTCCCTATCCCAAGACGTACAATCCGGCATATGAGACACTGCTCGGACAGCACATAAAGGAAGTTCTTGCTGACCCGGGTGCTCCCCTGCGACAGTTTCTCGATATCAAAAAAGTGCACCGTTTCTTAGACAGTCCACATGATTACGGGCAGCCATGGTACGGACAGCTCATGGCGGGACCGCAGATGCTGGCATTTATGCTTCAATTTAATTACTGGCTGGAAAAATACCGTATCGCCGTTGTGTAATTTAAGGAGCTGTGCAAGGAGCTGTCGCACTATGCGATTGGCTCCTTGCTATGTATATTTCATCTCTAATTTCCCTCTGGCAATATCTGCCGGGATATGTTACCTGAAATGAAAGAATTTAATTTTTTCGCAGGGTATTATTTGCAACATGTTTGAGCATATCAGTGTAACCGGCTGCTTCCCCCTTACGGGCATGGACTCAAAAAAGGTATTTTATCATACACGCCCGTAAGGGGGAAGCAGTCGGTTACACTGGTATGTGAGTTTTGCAAATAACACTCTGTTCGCGAAAAAATAAAATTCTTGAATGGTTTTCAGGCATCCATATCCCGGTGGATATTGCCGGCGGAAAAATGGAGAGAATAGGGACATAGCAAGGAGCCAATCGCATAGTGCGACAGCTCATTGCATTACTTTTACTTTATACGACGCCGGATACAACAAGTGTGCTGACGCCGGGATTGGTAGTCCAGACTCCTGTGACAGGATTTTGTGTGTAAGTGGCTGCCGGGACTGTAATCTGTCCGGGCAGTGTGGCAAACAGACCGGTAATGACATTGTAGGTGTAGTTTGCTCCCTCGGTCCATGTAGTACCGTTGAAGGTGACGGACAAATTGGTTAAAATCGGGTCGAAGGTATCTGTGATGACAGCGGCATCTGCCACAGTCGCTGCGGTATTTCCGGTATTCTGAATAACGAAAGTGTAGGTCAATACTCCATTTTCTGTGACAGGCACCGGACTGACCGACTTTGTGATGGAAAGCAGAGGTTCGCTCTCTGCAAGCACCGTTTCTTCCACCGTGATGTCGGATATGCAGTTTCCCGAAATTGTCACCCTGTTTAGAATACGTGCTCCGGTTGTAATCGGTGCATACTGATTGGTCTGCGCTTCATATGCAATCAAGACATTTCCTCCCGCAGGAATCGTGATGTTGGAAATCACAAGGGGTGGTCCTGCAATCACAGGCGGAGTGGGCTGAAGCACACCGTTGATATAATATTTTACGGTATCTTCGACATAGGTTAACGGAACAAGCTGCGTCGGATTCATGGTTCCGAAGGAATAAGCTCCAAGATTATCCGTAAGTGTCAACTGAGACTGCGCGGTTGTGCCGGAATTTACGATACTCACAAGGTATGTTACCCTGTCATCCCTTCCATAAGTGTCCTGTACCGCCGTCTTCGTTGCTGAGAGAACTTCCAGAATTTCTCCTACGGCAATATTCGAGTTGGTGACAAAATTGTTGTACGTAAGCTGTGCCTGATTGGTAAATTGTGCCATGGTAAATCAAAATCCTTTGTTATTTTGTTTTACTATATATTATGCATAAAATGCCAAGCTGACACATATCTTTTTATAGGTATGCACTCTGTCTCTTTAGCATTGAAGCTGACACTACCGTAAACAGAACTCCTATCAGAAATAACCCCATTGCAAGCATAAGAAGAAGCAAATTCAAATCCTGCATTGTTATGTTTATGTCCGGCATCAACGATAAAATAAACGGCACTCCTTTTTGGCAAAACACGGCAATAAAAAAGTAGACACCTACCACCAGTAATGACGCCAATCCGGGTGAAAATTTTAACCTGACTGCTGTAAACATCAACTCATCCGTCATATTGAAAAACACGCCCGAGAGAATAAGCAGAGACAACGTCACTTTAAAATCTGATGGGATGGTCCATACCGCATTTTCTCTCATCATCATGGTATAAATCATCAGTTCAGCCTTGCTCAGAATAAAAAACAGGAGAAGTGCAATCACTCCTTCCATAATTCTGTCTCTGAAAAAATTGCGTAGGAATGCATGTCTTGTTTTTCCCATAGTTACACATATGTGAAACCTTGTTACCGCAGAAAGCCCTGCTCCGCGTATTAAACCTGAAAACCAATATCCAAACAGACCAAGCATCGCACCAAACGGTAAGAGTGCTTTCCCCTTAATCTTACATAACAAAAAGGTCAAAGCAAATCCAGTCAGGATTCCAGCACCACTCATCAAATATCCAAGAAACAAATCACCCTTATACAATTCATATATATTTTTCCACGTTCGCATTTTCATTACCCCCCTCTACAATTCTGAAGCATACAATCTCAAAGTTTTTTTCATGGGATAGTGAATACCGGTTACCAAAAACAGACCTGCCAAAGGTAACAGGATACTTCCCCAAAAAAAAGCCGGCTGGTTGCTAATCTGTTGGATAGTATTTAACAATATAAAGGGAAAATTTTCCGTCTTGAGCCCCAGAACACTCACCACCGTCCCCAATACAATAAAAGGTGCAAGGATAGCCACCATCCACAGATTAACTGCTTTATCATGGTGCTTCATCTTCATAAGAAGTCCGATTTCACCAATGGAAAAAAAGATTAAATACAATCCGGTGCCAAAGGCCAACAGTAATATGCTGCTTTGCACTCCAATGATGGCAAGCAAAATGATTTCAATCAGCATTTCTTCAGCAAGACATAACCCAATAAATATTTTTATTCCAAACAGAATTTCCTTTCTCGTTGCCCCCAGTGCCAATTCAAAAGATATCCAGAAAGGAATATTATATACCGTAACA
>JAILPF010000280.1 GCA_024699575.1 Acetatifactor sp.
AGCAAACTTATTTTTAATATTTCCAATCTGCTCATATATGGCTTGGAAAACGTGAAGCTCATGCCTCTTACCGACGTCGTGATTGATAATGAAAATGATTCCTTTAATTTAGGAGTATCGGTATGTGGACCGGAGTATTGCGTTCAAAAGTATCCTGTAGATCCTTTTTTGATGACTTTGGATTTCTATGTGCAGAAGGACGTGTGTGCATATTTGAAGGAAGAAGTTGCAAAAGGAAAATACGTTCCTGCAGATTTTGAGCTGGGAAAAGATTTCCCATACAAATGGCCGGAAAACAGCATGATTATTCGCGGAAGCATGATGATAACGCTGAATTTGGAAAATGTTACGGAATATCCGATACAGTTGAACTCTAAAATTATATATCGAATCGAATCGGCTGACGGTAACAGATTCCCCGAAGCTGTAGTTTCGTCGCTCGATATCTCTAAGGAGTTTGTAAAAAAATCTGATTTCTGTGTTCAGACTTTGGATTCGGAATACGAGGCATATAATGAGAAGCTGAAACAGTATGTCCAGCTGCAATTCAGGAATCATTTTGTTGTGGATGCGTTGCTGCAAAGTATCGTTGAAATGATGAATCAGGAAAACATACTTGGAGGAATGTCAGAGCATTTAACGATGTATACCGCAAAGACATTTGATGACATACTGGGACCGGTGGAAGGAGTGTTGCCCACCACAGTCGGACAGGAAAGTAACGCGGTCGATCAGTATATATTAGACAGGATAAGGTATGCCATCTGTTCGCCTGCAAGCAAATTTTATATTCAGGATGTGATCAGGAAGTGTAAAACACCGGATCTCGATCATTTATTGCTTGGTGATATCGATTTGGGGAATGTACAGGATATCGGAGGACTTAATCTGGAGAACCTGAAGCTGTTTCATGTCTTGATGACAGGATTATCGAATGTAAAGCTGGATATTAATGATATTGGATTTATTGCAGCACCGGATGAATCAGAGGACTATGTAACATTTAAAGCCAAGCTGAATCTTACCATAGCCGGTGGACTTCAGTTTTCTGCGGAAGGAGAGAACATAGAGGGAGCCTTTACAGTAACTACAACCGATAATCCTTTTGCTGTAAAGTGCGTTGTCTCGGGAAATACAGTCGATGATTTGTCCGTCACAATTGAGACAGCAGAACTGCAATTTGACCAGAATGCTTTGAAGGTTTCCCTGGATATTCAATCCTACCTCATCAATATGGTGGTCTATATCTTTAACTTGGAACCTGTCAAAAAGAAGTTGGTGGAAGCATTCAATCAAAAACTGGCGTTAGAGAAACAGGAAGTGAGCAAGTTGGTAACGGATAAGATTAAGCAGGTTTTTTATAAGCAGTTAACAGATTAGGGAGATGTGACAGATGTATACAAATGTGAGACCGTATGTTTTTTTAATTCCGACGGTATGTAGTGCAAAGAATGCTGCTAATGAATATATCGGTTTATGTGGTTGGAATACCGGAAGCGGAGAAGACAAAGGAAGGTTAGAAACAGATGTGATTGATAAAATCAAGACGATTGGAAATCAAGATTTACAAGTTAGATTGACCAGGATGATTATTGCCATTAAACAGTGTATAGCAAAAGATGGAAGCAGAAAATTGGATGTGGAGACGGATAAAAATACGCTACGTGTTTTTGTTGCACCGGAATTTTATTTTCGTCCACCGCAGAAAGACCTACTCACTGGCGAAGCTTATTCCCGTAAAGATGCGGATAAATTATATGATTTTTTGGGCTGGTTTTTTAAGAAATATGCTTTTATTATGAAGAACTGGTTAGTCTTGTGTGGAACAGTGCTTTATAACGATCAAGAAGGAGTGTTGTTTCCCACAAAGTTTGTTCAAAATGATTTATTAGCATTTGAGATAAATAATAATAGTGATGTAAAGCCTAGAAGAATAAAAAAAGCATGTGTTTCTGATAAAGATGGAATCGATGGACAATATGTACCGCCGAAGTATATAAGACGTAGTGAGGAAAATATAAGGAACCATTATTTTATAGATCAAAAGTTGTTTGTAGAAATATGTTTAGAGCATAATTTAGACGAGACAATAATGCAGTATGCAAAGAAGAAGGGCTTGGCGGGTGACATAAAGCGTCATGTGATTACTGCTGGAGGTATGCCTATTCAAGAAAAGAATTGCGCATATAATACAGACATAATTAGAAGTGATGGGATGCTTAGAGGCACTCGTGAGAAAATGGTTGATTACT
>JAILPF010000061.1 GCA_024699575.1 Acetatifactor sp.
TGAAATATCCGATGAATATCCATATTTGACCAATACAGAAATACGCAATGTTCTTGCAGCTTTCCTCTTTACCGGTGAGGAAGTGTTTAAAAGGATTGAAGATTTAAGCGGAGGAGAACGCGGACGAGTTTCACTTGCGAAGCTGATGCTTTCAAACGCCAATTTTCTGATTTTGGATGAACCGACTAACCACTTGGATATTATGTCAAAAGAAATACTTGAAGACGCTTTGAATCATTATGAGGGAACTGTTCTTTATGTATCACACGACAGATATTTTATCAATAAGACAGCTCACCGGATTTTGGAACTGACAGAACAGACCTTTGCGAATTATATCGGGAACTATGATTATTATTTAGAAAAAAGAGAGGATGTTCTCTCTGCTCTCCCACAAACCCAACAATCGGATTTCCCTGCTGAAACAGTGGAAAGTGATGTAAAAAAAGATTGGAAAGCTCAAAAAGAGGAACAGGCGCGTCTTCGTAAACGTGAAAATGATTTAAAAAAATGTGAAGCCGAAATCGAAAAACTTGAAGTACGTAAATCTGAAATCGAAACCGAAATGTCCGATCCTTCCATCGGTACTCAGGTACTGAAACTTCAGGAGCTGTCTGACGAGCAGGCAAAAATAGATCAGAAATTGGAAAAGTCGTATGAAGAATGGGAGACTCTTGCTGAATAAGAGTCTCCCATTTTTATCTCAATTTTTTACATAAGGCTGTCCAAAGTATTACGGATCGCCTGAATAAACTCCAGGCTATTCAGAATAACAGGATTTTCACAAGTGGAAATCAAAGACAAGCTCTTTGTCATCTTACCGTCTTCCACCGTCTTAATACATGCTTTTTCGAGCTTATCAGCAAAAGCAACCAAGTCATTGATTCCATCAAGCTCTCCTCTCTTACGCAAAGCTCCTGACCATGCAAAAATGGTTGCGATAGAGTTAGTGGAGGTTTCCTCACCCTTCAAGTGCTTATAGTAATGTCTCTGAACGGTTCCGTGCGCTGCTTCATACTCATATACACCACTTGGAGAAACCAGCACGGAAGTCATCATGGAGAGATCTCCGTATGCGGTCGCAACCATATCAGACATTACATCACCATCATAGTTTTTACATGCCCAGATAAAACCACCCTCAGAACGGATAACTCTTGCGACTGCATCATCAATCAAGGTATAAAAATACTCAATTCCCAGTTCTTCGAATTTACTGCGATACTCTTTCTCATAAATTTCCTGAAAAATATCTTTAAAAGTATGATCATACTTTTTGGAAATCGTATCCTTTGTAGCAAACCACAAATCCTGCTTTGTGTCAACAGCATAACTAAAACATGCGCGGGCAAAGCTCGTAATTGATTTCTCTGTGTTATGTATTCCCTGAAGGATACCCGGTCCATCAAATCTGTGAATCAATTCTCTGACTTCTGTCCCATCTTCGGCTGTATATACCAATTCAGCTTTACCTGCTCCAGGAACTTTAATCTCTGTGTTCTTGTAAACATCACCATATGCATGACGGGCAATTGTAATGGGCTTTGTCCAATTCTTTACGTAAGGGACAATTCCTTTTACCAGAATAGGAGCTCTGAAAACAGTACCATCCAGAATTGCTCTGATTGTACCGTTCGGACTCTTCCACATCTCCTTCAAATTGTACTCTGTCATTCTGGCTGCATTGGGAGTAATAGTCGCACATTTTACTGCAACACCATACTTTAAGGTTGCATTTGCTGAGTCCACAGTCACCTGATCATCTGTTGCATTTCTGTTTTCCAGACCCAAATCATAATACTCTGTCTTAAGTTCTACATAAGGTGTAATCAGTTCATCTTTGATCATCTGCCAGAGAATTCTGGTCATCTCGTCTCCATCCATCTCAACCAGGGGAGTTGTCATTTTAATTCTGTCCATACCTTTTCCTCTCTCTCATTAAGCATAATTATTTAGTCTCCTCATTGTTACGCAAATAAGCCTCGTGGAGTCCATTTTTTACCATATTTTCATAAGCATTGATAATATGCTTGTTGGCAAGTTGTTCTGCCAGATCAGCATCCTTTGCTTTAATCGCCAGCATAATGTTCTCATGCTCAGCGTTGGACTTGGGACCTCGCCCCTTACTGGAAAGTGTTTTCTTTCTGACACGCAGAACATACTGGTGAAAATCCTTCAACTGATGCTCCAGAATCTTACTGTTACATGCTTCATACATGATTTCATGAAAACGGTTATCAAGCTCAGCAAGTTGCTCCAAATGTCCTTTTTCAGCATGAAACTTTGCAAGATAAACATTCTCTTCCATTTCGTCCATCTGTTCATCCGTTATGTGTTCGGTCGCCCACCGCGCACATAATCCTTCCAACAGTGAACGAATCATATAAATGTCCTTTACATCTTTCTCGGTAATGCCTGTAACATAAGCACCCTTATTGGGAATAATCTGAATTAATCCCTCAAGTTCCAGCTGTCTGAAGGCTTCACGGACCGGAGTTCTACTAACTCCCATTTCTTCACCGATAGCAACTTCCTTCAGTTCTTCAAACTCTTCATACCGCCCACTTAAAATATCTTCGCGGAGCTTATGGAACACTCTTCCTCTGAGAGAGTATTTGTCCGTAACCTCCTGCTTTACATCATAATTGTTCAATTCTACTCCATTCCGACCCTAATCTCCTATCTTCAGGCCTCTTTCCATACAAATTCTGTTTAACTGAGCAACAATCTCATCATCCGTAAGAACCGTGACTCTTCCGCCGGCATATTCCTCATCGACCCATTCCTTCATCGCTTTTACAAGCTCAGAGGTTTTTGCAACCTGCTTATCATCCTTCAACTTGTAATATGTATTAATCCAATGAGCGATACCTGCCAGACCGGAAGTATTGGAAATCGCACAAAGCACCGGACGATTCAAAAACTTCTCTGTGTCAAATATATTGTATATTTCCTCATTTTTCAAGAGACCATCTGCATGAATTCCGGCTCTCGTCACATTAAAGTTTTTGCCTACAAAAGGTGTACGTGGAGGAATCTGATATCCGATTTCTTTTTCATAGTACTCAGCCAGTTCTGTAATCACAGTAGTATCCATGCCGTTCAGGTCACCTTTTAACTGTGCATACTCAAACACCATTGCTTCAAGCGGTGTGTTTCCGGTACGCTCACCAATACCAAACAGAGAGGTATTTACGCCTGCACAGCCATACAACCATGCAGTTGTTGAGTTAGATACCGCTTTATAAAAATCATTATGACCA
>JAILPF010000112.1 GCA_024699575.1 Acetatifactor sp.
GTTCAAGATAGGCTTAGGCAATGAGAAAGGATCGTTCAATGCACTTTCCAGTGCGATTTCTTTCTCTTTAGCCAGTTCATCCGCAGAGATATCATTTCTGGAAATGTAGGTAGGATTCATAGCTGCAACCTGCATAGCCACATTGGTCAATGCTTCTTTAACAGCATCATTTACATTATCAGAAATGATATCTCTGCGGATGAACTGGCTAAAGAGAAAGAAATCACACTGGAAAGTGCATTGAACGATCCTTTCTCATTGCCTAAGCCTATCTTGAACAAACTGATTGATAGAGCAATCAATGAGAACGTTTGGAGCGATGCAGACAAGGCTATTTATGAGGAGAAGAAGTCTAATATGAACTTCCTTCCTAACTTCTTGTCCGATGCAGCTAAAGCTTCTCTTGCAGAGCTTGCTGTTGCTGATAAAGCTAATATTTCCGCTGATAAGATCTTTGCAGGTCTTGTTGAAGGACGTATTTCCAAACATCTTAAAGAGATTTGCCTTCTTGATCAGGTTTATGTTAAGGCAGAAGATGGAAAGCAGAATGTTGCTGCATATTTGAAGAGTGTAGATGCTAACCTTACCGTTGCTAAAATCGTTCGTTTTGAAGTTGGCGAAGGTATGGAAAAGAAGAATGAAGACTTCGCAGCAGAAGTTGCAGCTCAGTTGGGCTAATTAATATCCGATATTATTTGAGAAGTGAGATTCGAAAGGGTCTCACTTCTTTTTTTGACGGAATTTGCCCGGCTCGTGCCTTTGTGGTATAACAAGCGCTTTGCACTTGTTATCATCCGGCGTCGCCGAATAAACCCTTCAGGTTTGCCCGGCTCCTGCCTTTGTGGTATAATAAAATGTAAAATTATTTTCTGACGCAGAGAGGATTGATGTGATGAGTGCGTTTGTAAAATTTGAAAATGTCAAAAAAGTATATCGGACCGGTGAGGTGCGTATTGAGGCACTTACTAATGTCAATTTTGAGATTGAGCATGGAGAATTCTGTGTGATTGTCGGTGCATCGGGTGCCGGCAAGACGACGATATTAAATATCCTGGGCGGCATGGATACTTTGTCTGAGGGAAAAGTTTTGCTAGATGGCAGGGAGATTTCCGGATACAATAAAAAACAGCTGACGGACTATCGAAGATTTGAAATAGGTTTTGTTTTTCAGTTTTATAATCTGGTACCGAATCTGACAGCACTTGAGAATGTGGAGCTTGCAGCTCAAATATGCAAGGAACCTCTGGATGCTGCCATGGTTTTGGATGAAGTGGGGCTAAAAGATCGTAAAGATAATTTCCCGGCGCAGCTTTCCGGTGGTGAGCAACAGAGAGTGGCAATTGCCAGAGCACTTGCAAAAAATCCGAAGCTGTTGCTTTGTGATGAACCAACCGGTGCATTGGATTATAACACCGGAAAGGCGGTTCTGAAACTTTTGCAGGATACATGTAGGGAAAAAGGAAAAACAGTGGTTGTGATTACGCATAATCAGGCAATTACGGCAATGGCAGACCGGGTAATTACCGTAAAAAGCGGAACAATTGTGAATATGGTAAAAAATGAAAATCCGATGGATGTATCTGAAATAGAATGGTAGGGATAGAGAATGATTTGGAAAACGACGATTCGGGAAATAAAAAATACCTTCGGACGTTTCTTTGCTATTCTTGCGATTATTGCCTTGGGAGTGGGGTTCTTTTCCGGACTGAAGGTTACGAAACAGGCGATGGTGGAAACCACAGGGCAATATCTTGAAGACTTGAATTTCTTTGATTATCATATTGTGTCCACGATGGGATTTGAACAAGAAGATGTAGAATTCCTAAAGGGGCAGGAGGATGTAAGAGACACAGAAGGAATAATAACGTTTGACTTCCTTTATCGCAATGAAGCCGGTGAGGAGGGAGTTGTAAAAGCTTACAGTATCGGAAACAAAGTCAATCAGGTAAAAGTGGTATCGGGACGTATGCCTGAGCAGGCTGATGAATGTGTGGTCGATTGCGATTTGTTTGGGGAAGATGCGATTGGAAGTACTATTTGCCTGTCCGAACATAATGAGAGTGAAGACGCAGAGCATTTTGTATATAACGAATATAAAATCGTTGGAATTGTACAATCGCCGTTGTACATCCAATTTGAGAGAGGTAATTCCAAACTTGGCGCAGGTAAAGTGGATGGATTCATTTGCATACCCCAGGATGGATTTGATGTGGATTATTATACGGATATTTTTGTGAAATTTGATTCCTATTATCCGCTTTACAGCAAGGACTATAATGAGTTTTTGAAGAACAAAAAAGACGCTTGGGAGGAGTATGCCGCACAGGCGGCTGATTTCCGTTATCAAAGGATTCTGGCTGATGCAAAGGCAGAATTGGACGATGCCAAAAATGAATTTGAAGAAGAAAAAAAAGATGGATGGGCAAAACTGGTTGAAGCAAAAACAGAACTGGATGATGCAAGAGAGCAAATCATTGACGGTGAGGAGAAACTTTCGTCTGCCCAGCGAGATTTAAATAAAGCTAAAAATACGGTTGCGCAAAAAGAAGAAGAATTGTTGGATGCAGAACGGGAGATAGCTGAGAAAGAGCAGGAAATACAGGATAACGAGAGGAAACTCGATGAGAATGCAAGTATGATTTCAAAGTCTTGGAAAGATATAGAAGAAGGGAAAGCTCTTTTAAATGCGGGCAGACTTCAACTGGAGGAACAAAAGCAGCTTCTTATTGCGAAAGAGCAGGAACTTAATGCATTGGAGGCAAGCCTTGGCTCGACCGTAAGTGCCGGAGATATTTCGGGTGGAAATATGTTGGCTGAGGGAAAAGCCGCTTTGCTTGCCGCAAAAGCACAAGTTTCAGCTTACGAGGATGAACTGGAACAGAATGCTGTAAAACTTGAGGAAGGTGAGAGACAGCTTAGAGGCGGTGAGGCTCAGATTGCACAGGGAAGAAGTGCAATCGAAGAGGGAAAACGAGCACTCGATGATGCAAAGAAGCAGCTTGAAGATGGAAGAAGCGAGCTGGAAAAAGCAAAAAAAGAGATTGTATCAGGACAAAAGGAGCTCAATGAAAAGAAATCAGAGCTGGAGGACGCCAGGTCTGAATACAGTGATGGAGAAAAAGAGTACGAAGACGGCTTGAAGGAATATGAGGAAAAGGTGGCAGATGCCGAGAAAGAAATCGCAGATGCCGAAGAAGAAATCGACGATCTGGAGGAACCGGATAGCTTTCTGTTGGATCGCAAGACCAATATAGGCTATGTATGCTTTGAAAGTGATTCATCCATTGTAGAAGGAATTGCAAATATTTTTCCGGTATTTTTCTTCTTGGTGGCAGCACTTGTCTGCATCACAACCATGAATCGCATGGTCGAAGAACAGAGAACCCAGATTGGTGTATTA
>JAILPF010000162.1 GCA_024699575.1 Acetatifactor sp.
GAATACAAGGCTACAACAGTCTGAAAATTTGAATTGGTCAGCACCAATGGGACCGTAATCAGCAAAAAAGCCGCCCACAATAGCATCTGCCCACTTATCCAGGCAAACAACCACTTCGGAGACCGGTGATCCACCCGCACAAATAGAGTTCCGACCGCCATCGGAATAGCAACAACCAATATTACAAACCAAATAAGCCGCAATACTAACATTCTGTTTCCTCACTCACACCTATACAGATTCGGATTGCGCACGCAATCCACAAAAGACTGATAAATATTGTTTTTTTATAGTCCATCTGACCCGCACACAACATCACATAGTAGCCTACCGTTGCAAGTCCAACCAGCACATACTGCCATACACTCTTCGGGATATAAAACCGTTTTCTGCGCTTTTTAAAAAAAACCATCCTGCACAAAGTTAGTATCGGCAAAACACAGAACCACCAGCATCCGTAATTGACGTATGCGACCGTCAATTTCAATGTATGTTGACGCATGATGTCATAGTTCCCGCCCATTCCGGAAGTCGGTCCCCTACCTGCAAGCTGAAGCTGCAAAAACGGAGCCGGTGCAACAAGCCCAGCGGTATCCCAAAAAACATCATGTAGAATACTTCTGCGATTATATTTCCAGGCAACATTCGCAATCTGTCCAAACAGTTCCCCGGCTTCATCTATTCCATATTCCTGTTCCAGTACCTTTCCGAGATATCTCTCAAGGTAATCCGGATAATAATTAATCACACGAGTTTGTTCTTCGGAGACAACCGCCTGCGCTTTCTTTGGCCATTCACCATAATTCTTTTCAGCGCGGGACCATACTGTTCTTTTTGCCGCCATCCATTCAAAACTGTTATGTGTTTTTTCATAAGCCCCCGGAGTCTGTGTGACACTGTTTGCCAGGATGATTACCCCGGCCATCAGTAGTACAACTGCAATCCACTGTACAAAACCGTGCTTCTGTTTCAATAGGATACGCACTTTCAATATAAAACAGATAAGAAGCGGAATCGCACCAAAGACAGCGTATTCCGGAAGCAGCAGCGCTTCCATTCCCCACAGCCCCGCCATCATCCATACATTTTCCATACCGGAATTTTCCGTCTTTCTCATCTCTTTTATTGTTACTGCAAATTCCATCAATATCAACGAGCTCAGCAATGATTCCGGAAGAACCGCCAGATGGCACTGCATGGCCAGCGGAAAAGTAACCAGACCCAAACTCGCCCATATTTTCCTTGCAGTCGTCTGCTGCCAGCTTGTATCAAGGAAGCAGTATGCTGCAGCGAAGGCCATTCCAAGCTGTATGCCATATAGAAAAACATAATATGGAATTCCAACCAGATCTTCCGCTCCCCGAAACAGACGAACCATCAATGGATATAAAATTCCTTCATACTCATCGCATACCAGGCTCTCACTAATCTTTAAATACAGATAACTGTCGGGATAATTATGGAATACAGTCATATTTCCAAGCATCCACAGAATGCCCAGAACTATCTGAATCCCCATACCGACATCTATCATTCCTTTTATCACACCCGGAATATTATCTCGTAATTTCTGCATTCCTTGCCTCAACAATTACTTATTATAAAATTCCTCAACCTTGTCACAAATATAATCCACTTGTTCCGGTCTCAATGTATAGTACATCGGAAGACGAAGCAGACGCTCACTTTCCTTTGTGGTGTAGCAGTCTTCACCATGGAATCGTCCAAACTGCATTCCAGCCGGTGCAGTATGCAGCGGAATGTAATGAAATACAGCCAGAATACCATTCGCCTTCAAATGGTCGATCAATGCAGTTCTCTCCTCAATATCCTTTGCCTTGATATAAAACATATGTGCATTGTGTACGCAGCCCTCCGGAATAACAGGAAGTTCAATTTTACCATTTCGGCACAGCGGTTCGAGACGCTCATAGTAGTGATTCCAGCTTTGCAGCCTGACCTGATTAATTTCCTCAGCATGCTCCAACTGTGAATACAGATATGCCGCATTCATGTCGCTTGGCAGATAGGAGGAACCGTAATTTACCCAGGTATATTTATCAATCTGTCCTCTGAAGTACTTGCTGCGGTTCGTTCCTTTCTCGCGGATGATCTCTGCATTCTCCACATATTTTTCATCGCGGATTAACAGTGCGCCGCCTTCGCCCATACTATAATTTTTGGTCTCGTGGAAGCTATAACATCCAAAATCACCGATTGTACCAAGTGCCTTACCGTGATAGCTTGCCATCACACCCTGTGCGGCATCTTCGATTACAAGCAGGTTATGTCTCTTGGCGATGTCCATAATAGTATCCATCTCGCAGGAAACTCCCGCATAATGAACAGGAACAATTGCTTTTGTCTTAGGCGTAATGGCTGCTTCGATCAATTTTTCATCGATATTCATTGTATCCGGTCTGATATCCACAAAGACCGGCACTGCTCCTCTGAGCACAAAGGCATCCGCTGTAGACACAAAAGTGAAGGAAGGCATGATAACCTCATCTCCTTCTTTAATATCAGCAAGCAGTGCTGCCAGTTCTGTCGCATGTGTGCAAGAGGTTGTAAGCAGGCATTTCTTTGTACCTGTTTTCTTTTCAAACCACTCGTTACATTTTTTTGTATATGCGCCGTCTCCACAAATTTTCTGATTATCCACGCACTCCTTAATGTAATCCATCGCCTTATCTATATAAGGGGGTACGTTAAAATTAATCTTTTCCATGTTTTCTTATCCTTTCCGTTCACGCCTGCGCCATGCGCCAAGCACATTTCCATCTATGTTTTCGGTGGTATTGCTGATAATATACTTCGGTCTGCCCTTGACCTCTTCATAGATTCTCGCAATATAATGTCCGATAATCCCCAGGCTTATCATGACCCATCCGCCCACAATCAATATCAGCAGAATCACTGTGGTAAATCCCTCCACAGCAGTTCCGCTCAAATATTTTACCAGTGTCTGTATTCCCAGAATAACACTGAAAAAAATAGCTACAACTCCAATAAATGTTACCATCTGCAAAGGCAGTGTGCTAAAAGACGTCGCATTGGCAATTGCATATCGCATCAGGCTCAAAACAGACCACTTACTCTCTCCAAACTGTCTTTCCTGCACTTCATAACTGACTGTCTCTGTCTTAAATCCAACCCAGAATGTTAAGGCTCTGAAAAAAGTATTCCGTTCGGGAAGCTCCAGCAACACGTTGACCACTCTGCGGTCCAATAGCTTAAAATCAGAAGATGCACTCATATCTATACGAATCAGCTTGCTCATAATTTTATAAAACAAACCGGCAGATAATTTATGTGCAAGGCTTTCTTTTCCTCTGCTTGACTTAATGCCTTCCACCACTTCCGCTCCCTGCTGCCAAATTCTCCACATCTGCGGAACAACCTGTGGAGGATGTTGCAGGTCGCAGTCCATTACCACAACCGCATCTCCTGTTGCAATCTCCAGTCCGGCAAATATTGCAGCCTCTTTTCCAAAGTTACGGCTGAAGCACACACCCTTAACATGGGAATTTGACTCTGCAGCCTTTTGAATTTCTCTATAAGTACCATCCTTTGAGCCGTCGTTTACAAACACAAGTTCATACGGAATTTCCTGTTCCTCAAGAATGTCTGAAAGAACGGACGTGGCATTTGCTATATTCTGTTCCTCATTGTATGCAGGTAACACAATCGACAACAGTGCCATAATTTCTCCTTTCGCCTTACTCTCCTCGATAGCTGTTCTCCGTTTTCACGTAGAGAACTCCATCCAAAATGCGGACAGAGTTTTCTCCGGGGAAGCTGTCCATTTTAATATATTCCGGGCTGTAATATATTTCCCCCATACGCTCCACCGGGAGAAAATTAAGGGTTGCGCCCAGGTAATTTTTCATAAATTCCTGATA
>JAILPF010000175.1 GCA_024699575.1 Acetatifactor sp.
TGGATGGGATCTTTGGTATCTCCACAACCAACATATTATTACGTAAGTAAGAAAACAAAAGAGGATGTCTATGATACGGTGTGCCCACAATGTGGTGAAGAGATAATTCTTGAGCCTCATGTTTTGCTTGGGGTAGCGCCAAGCGAAGGAAGGTATGACAGGATTGGAATAAGAGGCATTTGACCGTTCCGGGCACATACAATTGAGCGCTGAGGTATCGCAGAAGTATCGGTGAAGTATCGCTGAGGTATCGCAGAAATATCGCTCAAAGGCCTTTTAAAGCGGTTTTTTATGTGATACATTTACAATGGACAAAGGTTGAGGAAGCGCATTCCTTGCAACCTTTGTCTTATCATTTATAAGGCAAGAGCAACCGGGCATATTTAAGCGTCGGCTTATAATCGTGAAAGCGGTTATAAGCACGGCGCTTTTTATGCCCGTCTCTTGACCCCATTGAAGCGTTTGAAATGGAGGATGATGATTGATGTGTAAAGTGATCAGTATTTCAAATCAGAAAGGCGGAGTAGCCAAGACGGTCACTTCCGTAAATATGGGAATTGGACTTGCCCGGGAAGGAAAGAAGGTTCTTTTGATCGATGCGGATCCTCAGGGCTCTTTGACAATCAGTCTTGGTTGGGAATATCCAGACAAGATGGATGTTTCACTTGCTACCATTATGATGAAGATCATTAATGATGAGGTTGTGAGTCCTACAGAAGGTATTTTGCATCATGCAGAGGGTGTAGATATCCTTCCGGGAAATATAGAACTCTCCGGCCTTGAGATTTCCATGAATGGGGTTATTAGCAGAGAGACGGTGCTTAGACAGTATGTTGACATGATGAGGGAATATAACGATTACATTATTTGCGACTGTATGCCGAGCTTGGGTCTTCTTACAATCAATGCGCTTGCTTGTGCGGATTCCGTTCTTATTCCTGTATCTGCTGGCTATCTTCCTGTTCGAGGATTGGAACAGCTTATCAAAACAATTGGTCGTGTGAAGAGGCAACTTAATCCGAAACTGCAGATTGAGGGAATTCTTCTAACCATGGTGGATTCTAGAACAAATTATGCGAAGGACATTGTACGCCAGGTACATGAAGCATATTCCTCTGCGGTAAAGGTGTTTGATACTCAGATTCCGATGTCGGTTCGAGCTGCAGAGATTTCAGCGGAAGGAACCAGCTTATATCAGTACGATCCGAAGGGAAAGGCGGCTTCGGCATATCTAGCACTTGTAAGTGCTATTTTAGGAAAGGAGTGTGTAAACAATGGCTAATAACAGACCAGGACAGAAAATCAAAATGACAAGTATTGACGAGCTCTTGTGTGTGCCGGATTCGTCCGGCACAACTGAGATCGCTATAAGGGATAGGAGAAAGCAGAGGCACAATTAAAAGATTTCTTCGCATCGCAGAGCTGATTCCTGCTCTATTAGATCTGGTGGATCAGAAAAGGATTCCTATAACCGTAGGGGTAGAGATGTCTTTCTTTACCAGGCAGATACAACAATGGATCCATGAGTATTGCATTGATGTACGTATTCCGAAGTGGAATGAGTTGGCAGATCTTCGAAGTGGCGTCCCACAGAAAGATATAACGAAGGAAAATCTTTACGAGTATCTTAATGGAAAAAAGAATGTCCCTGACGCACCGGAAAAAATCATATTCACTCGAAGAAATTGAACCAGTACTTTCTGAAATACAATGTCTACACCGGAACGCGAGCGCATCATCATTTCGCTTTTGGAAAAGTGGAAAGAGGAGCAGGAGAACAAGAGACAATGATTGAAAAAGAGAATAACAGATTCTTTGAGATTTTAAACCGCACGTTTAATGACCAGGTGGCAGTGCCATGATAAAATTAGACTGTGTGAAATGGAAAGTTAATCAGAAAGAGGAAGATAATAGTGAGTAGAGAGGATAATGTGGCCGTTTTCCGCGACACGGAGCGATTATGTAAAACAAATGAAAGATTGAAGGCATCCGTAAAGAATGCAACAGCAGGGCAAAAACTTATCTTGGAAACAGATTCTTTTCCGGAACAAGACAAAGAGCGTTTTGCAGAGCCTGCGAAGATTGTTGTGTCAAAGAAACGTTCTTGTGAAGCGGCCAGAGGGTATCTTGGGCAGAAAGTTGCAGTACACAATTTCGCATCTGCATCAAATCCGGGTGGTGGAGTAGAGCGTGGTGCAAATGCTCAGGAAGAATGCCTTTGTAGGATTTCCGGTCTGTTCTTCAGCCTTAATACTCCGGATATGTGGAGCGGATTTTATGGTCCACATAGGGATGCGTATGATCCAATGCACAATGATGATATCATCTATACTCCGGGCGTTACTGTGTTTAAATCTGACACTGCAAATCCGATACTCATGTCAGAAAACGAATGGTATGATGTGGATATAATCACATGTGCTGCACCGAATTTGCGACCACAACCAAGTAACAAATACAATTCCGGTGATGGAGCGACATGCGTTCGGATATCTGACAAGGATCTTCTTGCATTACACGAAAAACGACTCCGCAGAATTTTGGAACTAGCAATCTCGGAAGGCGTGGAGTCAATTATCCTGGGAGCATTTGGATGCGGTGCTTTTCAGAATAGTCCAGAGGTGGTGGCTCGTGCGGCTAAAAACGTCATCTGTGAATATCGATATGCTTTTCGCAATGTGGAATTCGCTGTGTATTGTCCGCCGCAGGACGATAGTAATTACAAGGTGTTCAATCGAGCGTTAGGGAAAATGTGAGATTAACTGAATTGGTAAAGATTAAACTATTAGTTCATTGTTGATACTACGTAACCTTGATATGATTCCATTGTAAACAAGCAATTAACACAAAGATTA
>JAILPF010000289.1 GCA_024699575.1 Acetatifactor sp.
TATCAAATTCATCAAATCCAATACTGCTTCTTCTGTCATCACCATATTTATCAGCAATTACTGTGATTTCTTCTTTGATTACACCGAGTAACAATTTTCTGTCTGCAAGAATAGCTTTTAACTCTCCTATTCTCTTCTCCAATTCTCTATGTTCATTTTCCAGTTTTTCTCTTTCCAGACCGGTCAGAGCACGCAGACGCATATCTACGATTGCCTGTGCCTGTACTTCGGAAAGCTCAAAGCGTTCCATCAAACGCTCCTTGGCAATCTGCGGATTCTGGCTGCTTCTGATGATAGAAATCACTTCATCAATGAAATCCAAAGCCTTCAACAGACCCTGTAAAATATGGTCTCTTTCTTCAGCTTTGTTCAAATCATATTTAGTTCTTCTTGTTACTACCTCTTCCTGATGCTTGATATAATATACAAGCATATCCAGAAGATTCATAATCTTAGGTTCATTGTTGACAAGAGCCAGCATAATCACACCAAACGTATCCTGAAGCTGTGTATGCTTGTACAACTGATTTAAGATGACATTTGCATTGGCATCTCTTCTGAGCTCAATGACAACACGCACACCTTCTCTGTTGGATTCATCGCGGATATCCGTGATTCCGTCGATTTTTTTCAACTTAACAAGCTCTGCAATCTTTACAATCAGATTGGCCTTATTGACCATGTAGGGAAGCTCTGTTGCAATAATCTGACTCTTTCCGTTGGGAAGTGTCTCAATATTTGTGACAGCACGAACTCTGATTTTTCCTCTACCGGTCCGATAAGCTTCCTCACAGCCCTGAGTACCCATAATCATACCACCGGTAGGAAAATCAGGTGCTTTTATAATGGGCAAAATCTCATCAATTGTGGTAGCTCTGTCCTCTTCCACACGATTATCAATGATTTTAACAACAGCTTTTACCACTTCACGAAGATTGTGAGGTGGAATATTGGTTGCCATACCAACTGCGATACCGGTTGTACCATTTACCAAAAGATTCGGATAACGGCTTGGAAGAACCATCGGCTCTTTTTCGGTATCATCAAAGTTTGGTACAAAGTCAACTGTATCTTTATTGATATCAGCCAATAACTCCATAGAAATCTTGGACAATCTGGCTTCGGTATAACGCATTGCAGCTGCACCGTCTCCATCCATAGAACCAAAGTTTCCATGACCGTCTACCAGAGGATATCTTGTAGACCATTCCTGTGCCATATTTACCAATGCACCATAAATAGAACTATCACCGTGAGGATGATATTTACCCATCGTATCACCGACAATACGGGCACTTTTACGGTGTGGCTTGTCAGGACCATTGTTCAATTCAATCATGGAGTAAAGCACACGTCTTTGAACAGGCTTTAATCCATCTCTTACATCGGGAAGTGCACGGGATGCAATAACACTCATTGCATAATCGATATAAAAGGTTTCCATTCTCTCCTTTAAGTCGACTTCCTGAATCTTATCCACTCCCGTGTTGTTGTCAAAAATATCGTCGTTCATAACTATCTCCGTTTCTCAGTGAACATTTGAAGCTTAAAATTATATATCGAGATTTTTTACAAATTTTGCATTTTCCTCAATGAAATCTCTTCTGGGCTCTACCTTGTCACCCATCAGTGTGGTGAATGTCAAATCCAGCTCAGATTCCATTTCTTCATCGTAATTGACACGAAGCAAAATTCTTCTCTCAGGGTCCATGGTGGTTTCCCAAAGCTGTTCAGCATCCATCTCACCAAGTCCTTTATAACGCTGAATCTTATTATTCTGATCACGTCCGACTTCCTGAAGAATCTTATCCAATTCTTCATCACTGTAGGCGTACCAGATTTTTTTGTTTTTCTCCAGCTTATAAAGAGGAGGTTTTGCCAGGAATACATGTCCTTCTTTTATCAAATCCGGCATAAAACGATAAATAAATGTCAAAAGTAATGTACTGATATGTGCACCATCCACATCGGCATCTGTCATAAGAATAATCTTATTGTAACGAAGCTTTGAAATATCAAAATCTTCATGAATACCGGTACCGAAAGCTGTAATCATTGCCTTAATCTCTGCATTTGCATAGATTTTATCAAGTCTTGCTTTTTCCACGTTCAAAATTTTACCACGAAGAGGCAAAATTGCCTGAGTTGCTCTGGAACGTGCAGTCTTTGCACTACCACCCGCAGAATCTCCCTCAACGATGTAAATCTCACAGTTTTCCGGATTCTTATCGGAGCAATCCGCCAGTTTTCCGGGAAGAGATAGTCCTTCCAAAGCAGTCTTTCTTCTGGTTAAATCTCTTGCTTTTCTGGCAGCTTCTCTTGCTCTTTGTGCAAGAATAGATTTCTCACAGATTGATTTCGCAATCATCGGATTCTGCTCTAGGAAGTAAGTAAGCTGCTCACTTACGATACTGTCTACGGCACCTCTCGCTTCGCTGTTACCCAGTTTTTGCTTAGTCTGTCCCTCAAACTGAGGATCCTCAATTTTAACACTTACAATAGCAGTAAGCCCTTCTCTGATATCCTCACCTGACAGATTCGGTTCACTGTCTTTTAAAAGCTTTGCACTTCTTGCATAATCGTTAAAGGTCTTGGTAAGTGCATTTCTAAATCCTTGCAGATGTGTACCACCTTCAGGAGTATTAATATTATTTACAAAACTGAATACACTTTCATTGAAGGAATCATTATGCTGGAAAGAAACTTCCACATATACATTATTCTTTTCTCCTTCAAAATACATAATATTCTCATAAATAGGTGTTTTACTCTTATTCAGATATGCAACAAATTCTTTGATACCACCCTCATAGTAAAACTCTGCTTTTTTCTGTTTTTTTACAGGTGCAACAACCTCACCTGCATCCTCTGCTGCTCTCTCCAAAAGCTCATTAATCTGTTCATTTTCATGATTAATTTCTGCTTCTTCCACTCTGTCATCTCTCAGAATGATACGCAATCCTTTTGTAAGGAATGCCATTTCTCTGAGTCTTCTCTTCAAAATATCAAATTCATAAACAGTAGTCTCTGTGAAGATTGTTGCATCCGGTAAAAAAGTAACTTTTGTTCCTGTCTCTTCCATCGGACAAGTACCGATTTCTTTCAAAGGATAGCAAACATGTCCTCTTTCATAACGCTGTTTATAAATTCTACCGCCCTGCTTGATTTCTACTTCAAGCCAATCGGAAAGAGCATTTACAACTGACGCACCTACTCCGTGAAGTCCACCGGAAACCTTGTACCCTCCACCGCCAAATTTTCCTCCTGCATGAAGAATTGTGAAAACTACTTCAACCGCAGGAATTCCTGCTTTATGATTGATTCCAACAGGTATTCCACGTCCGTTATCAATAACAGTGATAGAATTTCCTTCATTGATTGTCACATCAATAGTATCACAAAAACCGGCCAATGCTTCGTCTACCGCATTGTCCACAATTTCATAAACCAAATGATGGAGACCCCTACTTGATGTTGATCCGATGTACATACCGGGTCTTTTTCTGACAGCTTCCAAGCCTTCCAGAATTTGAATCTGATCCGCACCATACTCATGGTCAACGGATGTATTATTCATACTTTCTTCACTCATCTTAATTACGCCTTTCACTCATTATTGCTCATATAAGTAACAGTTCCATTCGATACATTGTACACACTGTCAATTTGAAATCTGTTTGACACAAATTCTTCCAGACCGGTACATGTGATTATCGTTTGTATATTTCCTATACTGCTTAACAGATAATTCTGTCTGTTGCTGTCAAGTTCAGATAAAACATCATCCAATAGTAAAATAGGATTATCTTTCGTAATTTTTTTTACCAACTCTATCTCGGATAATTTCAATGATAGAGCGGCCGTTCTCTGCTGACCCTGAGAACCGTATTTTCTGATATCCAATCCGTTAATATAAAATGAAAAATCATCTCTATGCGGACCGACAGAAGTCATTTTAGACTTGATATCTTTGTCCTGAGCCATTTTCATTTTCGATTCAAAATCCTCGATTTCCACATCCGGTTCATAATGAATTACCAATTCTTCTTTTTCACCGGAAAGCTTTTTATGAATATCAAAAATAATCTCATTTAACTGCTCAACAAAAAGTCTTCTTCTCTCAATGATTTTCGTTCCATAGGATACAAGCTGCATATCCCAAATATTTAAAGTTTCCTTTAAATCCGGATGAAAATACATATCCTTAAGAAGTTTATTTCTCTGATTAACAATTTTGTTGTAATGATTGAGATTATAGAGATAAAAATTATCAAGCTGACAAAGCTCCATATCTACAAATCTTCTTCTCTCTGCAGGTCCGTTTTTTATAATTGCAAGATCTTCAGGTGAGAAAAATACCACATTACACAGACCAAGTAAATCCGCCGCTTTTTTGATTTTTTGTCCGTCAATCGCAATTCCTTTGGATTTACTTTTTCTTAGATGCATATCAACTCTTGTCTCAATGCCCTCTTTCTCTATGTATGTCCTGATATGTGCTTCTTCTTTGTTAAAATTGACAATCTCTTTGTCTTTACTTCCCTTATGGGATTTAGTCGTAGCAGAAACATAGATAGCTTCCAGTATATTTGTTTTTCCCTGCGCATTATCGCCATACAAAATATTGGTTCCATCACTGAACTTCATCTGCAATGATTCATAATTTCTGTAATCTGCAAGTTCAATTGATTTAATAATCATAATTTACCTTACTTTTCTATTCACTGATTTTGATTACATTTCCATCAAACTCTACAGTATCACCTGCAACAAGTTTTTTTCCACGACGAGTTTCAATCTCACCGTTTACTTTTACAAGCCCATCCTGTATAACAAATTTTGCATCTACTCCGGATTCAACCAGATTAGCAGCCTTCAGTACC
>JAILPF010000228.1 GCA_024699575.1 Acetatifactor sp.
CCATGGATTGATCAGCCAGTTTTCTGATTTCCTCAGCAACAACTGAGAATCCACGACCTGCATCACCGGCACGGGCAGCCTCAATCGATGCATTGAGCGAAAGAAGGCTGGTCTGGCTTGCAATGGAATCAATTACCGCAATAATCTCCTCTATGGATGCGGAGGATTTGTTCAGCTCCTCTATCTTTTCGATAACACTCTTTGTAACTGTCTTAGTATCAACCGCTTTTGCCTTCAGCTCATCGATTACGACAAGTCCGTTTGATACAATTTCTCTGGTCTGTTCGGAAGTATTCGATATATTTTCAGCGCTCTTCGATACCGCTGCAATCTGTTCGGAGAGGGTATCCATCTGCAGGAGGCAAACCTCACTGTCTTTAGCGGTCCCCTTGATGCCGGCATCAATTTCCGTGATGGATGTCCTGATATCCTGAGCAGATTTCAGCATTACATCAGCGCTTTCATTCACCTCATCGCTGGAGTTTTCAACTATTCCGGTTACGCTGCTTGCTTTGTTCAGCAGTTCTCTTACCTTGTTGACCATGTTGTTGATGCTCTTTGCCAAAGCAAGGAATTCATCCTTTCTTCTGGTAACCACTTCGGCTGTCAAATCTCCATCGGCAACCTTGGATAATGCCTGAATCATTTTTTTGATTGCCCGGGCAAAGCTCCAGGAAATAACTGTTCCCAGTAAAATAGCAACGATACAGGAAAGCACTACAATAGAAATGGTACTGTTCTTAATTGTGATGGTGTCTGCAACAATTTCTTTTTCAGGAACCATCGCGATAACTGTATATCCGTCGATATTCAGCTTATGGAATACCGTATAATATTTCTCTCCGCCGAGATACTCATATTTGGCGCCATCCGTCTCTTCGGATTCCAAAATCCCACTCACGAATGCGTTGCCGGACAGATAATTGTCAACCATATCAGCCGCCTCAGTCTGTCCTGCTCCCATAATCTTTGTGGACATTTCACGTCCGTCAGGAGTGATAATTCCTACGATGGAGCCTTCACACAAATCTGTCTCCATCAACACATTTTTGAATGCTTTATAGTCAATATCAAAAATAGCCAGTGCGCTGACTCTAAGAGAACCGTTATAGATGGCTCTTAAGTTTGACATTGCGTATTCCTGAGAGTCCGCGTGAATCATCTCGTCTAAGTCTGTATGATATCCAATCCACGCAAAGGAGCGCTTCTCCATCAGTTGACCCACGCTGGATTGTGCAACCTTCGAATAATCTTCGTAGGAGATTTCATTTCCGGCGGATTCCAATTCCTTATTGGTATATAGAGCGGAGCCGTTCTTGGTAGCCGGAATCACAACAATATTTAAGATAAAGTCATTATTATTTTTCGCATTCCCCAGTTTTTTCTTCAGCGGGCCTTCGTACTTGGAATACTTGTCTACACCCTCATATTTTCCGTCAAAGTATCCGACAAGCGTGTCATCTGCGACAATATCATAAGCAGTTGCATCGATACTGTCCAGAACCAGATTATAATAATCCGATATCAGCCTGACGGTGGCATCCGTATTGGATTCATAGTTATTTACCATAATATTACTGGCAATATCGTAGGACCTCGCCCCCAGAATGATGATAAAGATCACCGGCACCAAAAATGCCGCTGTCAGCTTTGTGCGGATTCCCAGTTTAAAAAACAAGCTACTGATTTTAGACTGTTTTTGCACCTTTGGCTGCTTTGGAACTGAGTTCTTTTTCGTTTGTCTCTTCCCCATAGTCTTCCTCCCAAAAAGTACTTTTTTACTACTACACCATACATTCAGTGTAACTTATTTGGGGCAGGAAAATCAGTATTATTTTTTTGATATAAGTATCTATTTTTTATCGGGTATTTCCTGCAAACAGACAATGAATTCCGTAATTCTGTCTTCGGATGTCACCGCAATTTCACCACGGTTTTTTTCTGTCAATGCTTTCGCAATGGCAAGCCCCAGTCCAAAGCCGTCTCCCTTATATTGTCTGGATGCGTCCGCCTTGTAAAAACGGTTGAAAATATTGGGCAGCGCTTCCTTGGGAATAGGGTTACCGGTGTTTTTTACACTGATTATATTCCTGTCTGCCTCAAGCGATACCCTTACCGTTCCGCCTGCATCCACATTTTTCAGCGCGTTATCAAGGAGTATCCCCACAAGCTGTTTGATATCTCCGGGAATCCCTTGTGCAAATCGTTCCTCAGGCACAGAAAGTTCATAGTGCACTCCCTGCTCAAACGCAACACTTTCAAAGGGAAGTGCAGCCTCTAAAATTGCGTCTGACAGGTTGAACCGGACATTTTCCCGCTCAAAGAAGGCAGTATCTTGTTCATAGTCAATTCTCGACAGCGTTAACAGGCTATTCACAAGTTCCGACACACGTTTTCCCTCTTCTTTGATGTAGGTCATCCAGGTGTTTTCGCCGACCTCCTTCTCCAACACAGATATATTGGCCATCATGACTGCAATCGGTGTTTTAAGCTCATGGCTGGCATCCGCTATAAACTGTTTTTGGGCGGTCATAGTCTCCTCCACAGGCTTCGTAATCAGAAGTGCCAATCTGCGTGCAATAACAGCAAAGACAATTGCCGCCAGCGCCAATCCAAGTCCGGAAGCCACCAAAGATGCAAGCATCTCCCACTCCTCTTCCTCCTCTTCGAAGATATGGAATAAGTTGAACACCACCAGGATAAAGAAGAGTACTCCAAGCGCGCTTCCCTCGACACTCCAAAATATTTTTTTGCGAAGTTTTTCAATCATAGCTTTTCTCCATTTAATGCATAACCCACATTTCTCACGGACATTATCGTTACATTCGCACCAACAAATTTAATCTTTTTACGGACAAATGAAATGTAGACATCCACGTTGTTGTACTCAGCTTCACTGTCAAAGCCCCATATTTTCTCCGTAATCTGTTCTCTGGACAGGACAATTCCTGCATTGTGCATCATATATTCCAACAGCTGGAACTCCTTCGTCCCCAACCGGACTGTCTTGATATTATCACTACAGGACAATTCATAGGTTTGAACATTCAGCATCAGATTTCCCACGCTCAGTGTATTGTCAACAGATACCTTATGGGCACGTCTCGAAACCATACGAATTCTTGCAAACAATTCCTCCATCTCGAAAGGTTTGGTCAGATAATCATCCGCGCCCTTATCCATTCCGGTAATTTTATCATCCAACTGGGTTCTTGCTGTCAACAAAATAATGGGCACATCTGTCTTTTTTGCGCGTACTTTGGAAAGCACTTCAAAGCCACTCATTTTAGGCAACATGATGTCAAGCAAAACCAGATCATACACTCCTGTCTCTATCATATCCAGTCCGATTTCTCCGTCCTCAGCGCCTTCCGCCATGTATCCTTCATCTGTGAGTGATTTTATCAGCGCCTCCCTAAGCCCCCGCTCGTCTTCCACAATCAATATCTTCAACCAAACCACCTCCCGTCCGCAGTTTTTCTTTTATTTTCAGTATATCATATCCTTTCAATAATTCTTCAATAAATCTGATTTATCTTATAGAAAAATAAGAAAAAGAGGTATGTTTTTTATGAATCAAAACAAGTTGAAAACAAAAAAAAGCAGGAAAAATCTCCTGCAGGTTTCAAGACATGTAACACAATTAATTTCCTTTATCCTTTTTCCGGGTTTGTTTGTCATTCTCTATAATGCTATCCGTGACATTACCATCGCTCTGATGCATGGAACTTTTCATTTGGAGGAATTACTCCCCAGACTGCTTATCGCCGGCGGAATTCTGTTAATCACTGCCTTAGCCGGACGTTTTTTCTGTGGCTATGTCTGTCTCTTCGGTTCGGTCGGCGACTTAATTTATTCAATTTCCAAACGAACCCTGAAGAAAAAGGTGAATATTCCCGCAAACATAGACCATAAGCTGAGATGGTTAAAATACGGTGTTCTTGCTTTTCTCGTAATTGGTGTATGGGGGCTTGCTCTTCCTGTCAGCACTTCGCTTAGTCCCTGGTACGCCTTTGGCGGACTGGTCTCCGGGAATGCTAGTTCCTTTTTTGCAGGAATCAAAACAATCGGTTTTATTCTCCTGCTTTTAATTGTGATCGCTTCCTTTTTTATTGAACGGTTCTTCTGCAGATATCTTTGCCCCCTTGGAGCCATTTTTTCAATCATCTCAAGGAAACGTTTCTACACGATTGACAGAGACACGGACAAGTGCACTTCCTGCGGACTGTGCAGCAAGAACTGTAGTATGGGACTAAATCCTCACAAAGACGAGCATATGCGTTCCGGGGAGTGCATCAATTGCATGAATTGTGTCGCTTCATGCCCCACTAAACGTTTAGCACCCTGCATTGCCCCGGCTTCCTCCAATCCCAAGACAAAGTCAACTATCACAGCACTGTCCGGCATTTTTGCAGCAATTGCCATAATCGGGCTGATGTTTGGAGCAAAGCTCCTCCCCGAGGAAAGTCCGAAGCCTGTTGTAAGTACTGCATCGAACGAAGCTGCTATCGAATCATCAAGCAATTCCGCCTACGCGGACGGAATCTACACCGGAACAGGTATGGGATTCCGCGGTGAAGTATCTGCGGAGGTAAAAGTAAAAGACGGTGCTGTCGAAAGCATTACCATCCTTGATCACAGCGATGATGATGAATTCTTCAATCGCAGCAATGTCACCATCTCATCTGAGATCATCGCCACACAGTCTCTCGATATCGATGGTGTAAGCGGCGCGACCTTTTCCAGCAAAGGGATTCTGTCTGCCGTGGATGATGCTTTAAGCAACGCATCTACGCAGGCGGATTGACAATATATTCATCCCGGATGGCAGGGACATAATAAACACCATAAATTTTCAAACCATTCTCCATCTGATATTCGTCTGTGTCCGGTAATTCAACATAAAAACGGTAATATGGAAGCATAGTCTCTTCCGACGGTCCCATACGGTAGACCAGCTCTTCCTTTGCAATGTAATCTTTTCCCGGCATGTCAGTCGGAACAGTGGTCTGGTATTGTCCTTTCAACAATTTTTTCTTTGCTTCCTTTACCGAAATCAGAGGATAATCGCCAAGCTTCTCAGCTTTCGCGAGTCCATCTGTAAACCATATCAGCAGCAGGTTCTGCATTGCTGTTGGATCCGGTACGAATTCTGCAAATCGGAAGTTATAATTTAAAATGTTCTCCCTATACTCCTTAGCCGCATCATAGACAATGTAGTAATAATGATGATTACCGCTAAAATCGTATTCGCCCTGCAAAGTGATTACAGGATTGTCGTAATTCAAAAGAGCAGCATATTTTTTTATCAGGTATTCCAGAGCTGTTTCTGCTTCCTCTTTAGAAATACCACTATCAGCGAAATGATACCCCACCGGCAAAGCTGTTCCTTCCGGCAATTCATATTTCAGCTTTCCATCTGCGTAAGCCGTCAAAACACCCTCGACCGTAACAGCACGCACACTGCAAACCGTGTCTTTAGGAATCTCTGTTCCGATTCCTCCCATCATTCCAATGGTTTCAGACTCCGTCTCCAGTATTGTCTGACCCAGCCTTTCCACAGCTTTCGTCAATCTCTCGTTCATTTCCGATTCACTTAATCCCAGTGGTTCCCCTGCGCCGGAAGGATTATAGCAGCCGTTTTTATACACAGGTAACGTTTCCAGTTCTCTATCTTCCTTCCAGGGATTTCCATTTTCCAGTTCCTCCGCGCTATAGCATATATACCCCTCAAATCCCCTACCATCGTCTATATATTCAGGGATGGTAATTTGAGGAAGCATATCGTTTTTTGTCGGGGATAGATTGCCGTTCCACACAAACACAAAAGTTCCCACCACAAAGGCGCATAAGCATGCGGCACCTGCCGCCCATCTCATCCAAGTCCTTCTAACGGAAACCTTTATATTTGCATCCTGAATATAAATATCTTTCACTTCACCAATGGCATCCAGCAATTTTTCGGATTTCATACCCAAATATCCTCCTTTTGCAAGCATACAAGAAGTTTGTCACGGGTTCGTTTCAACATCATCTTTACTTTGCTTTCAGTAAAACCATACCTCGAAGAGATATCGCCGATAGAATCGAAATACCAATATCTGCGTAAAAAAACACGTCGTTCCGATACCGGCAGGTTATCCAGAAAAGCATTGATGATTCCTGTCAATTCTGCACTTTCGATGCTATCATCAATATTTTTCCCGGAGGGTATGCGATCTTCTAACTCGTCTATGGAGATGGCTATGCTTCCACCACCACGCTTGTCCGCTGTTTTATTCCTCCACCTTTTCAACGAGAGTCGTCTGGTAATTTTCCCAAGAAATGTGGACAGAATTACCGGTCGGTGTGGCGGCATGGCGTTCCATGCACCAAAGAATGTATCATTTACACATTCACGCGCATCTTCATTATTATGCAGGATATTTGCAGCAATAGAAAAGCAATATCTGCCATATTTCTTTTCTGTCTCCGATATCGCCGTTTCATTTCTCTGCCAATAAAGATCTACAATTTGCTTGTCGTCCATCCGCACACCCCCTCTCACCTATCATCTACCCTTTTTTTCGTTTTGGTCACAAAAGGAGCGTTCTGCTATCTTTCAAATATCACCCCGCCGGCTTCGGTCGGATGATCCATATATGTAATCTCATCTGCATTGCTTTTGTATGCTAGAATCTTCTGAATAACCATGATATCTCCTGCTGCAGCATCAGCCATCATGACTCCCAGCATAAGTACTGTCGAATCATTAATCACTACCCCCAATATCATAAACAAAACTCCGAGCACAACAAACGGCATCACACATCCAAAAATATAAGCCTTTTTTGTTAACGGTTCGAGGCATGTGCAGTATGGGGACATCCACGGTTTCATGATGCCAAATTCAATATCTTTGAAATGATGTGGGGAAAATATGCTCCAGCATGCTCCATGAATCAGCTCATGCACCACTATAAGCACAAGAAAAGCAACCAGAAAAGCCCATATATTCACATCAAAAATCTCCACTTTATCATTAACCAGATAATTCATGACACCACCAATGATAGCCAACGGAATCAGCAATAACCCGGCGAATAAGTTAGCCTTCCCCATATCAATTGTCAGATTGCGGCGGGTGTATCCCCTCTGCTCCATTTCCATTGCCAGCTTCTCAAACCGCTCCAGCCTCTTCTTTTCTGTCTCAGTGAGCATTTGCTTCTCTTTTTCCTTTTTCATAACTGGTTTCCTACCTTCGAATATTTTTTTCATCATGCTTTTATTATAACATAGTTCAATTACGTACAGCATATTTAGCTGTTGGAATAAATGGAAATTGCAACCCGAGAGCATTTATTGAACTATCAAGTTGCATTAAAAAGCGTTTTTTATCTCCAAAAGCAACCTAGAAGCCAAAGCCTGCCTTGTTCGGTTGCATCAAAATAAATTTAGGACCTAAAAAAGCAACCCAAGTGAACTACCTTCATCACTAGGTTGCATAGATGCAAATTTGATTACTCCAAATGCAACCTGTTAACTTGGTTTTCTCTACCAGGTTGCTCTTTAGAAAAGTTCGAGGTCAACCCTCAGCCTGCAGTCCCTCTGGCGAGCCTTATCCTCCGCAAGCATAAAAAAACCGAAGCATCTGCTTCGGTTTAAATAGCAGGGCTACAAGGATTCGAACCTTGAAATGACGGAGTCAGAGTCCGAAGAGAAATAGCCTTGGAATGTCCATAAATGCTGAGTTTTTCAGCCTAACGCAAAGCAATATTACCAAGGAATTTACCTAACATAGCCAACAACAATATCTCCTTTCGCCTAACATTATTTGCTCTTTTGGTTTTCGCTTTAATGCGCACCTTCTGTTCCTTCTTTATTTTCTGAATACTTTTTCGGGCGTAGACAAATCTTCCCGCATCGTTCCGCCAATTATTTTAATAAATCCCTTAAAACTTAAACTGTCATCAAATCTGTTAATGACCCATTCTCCATCTCGTAAACCTCATCACACAAAACACTGATGTCCTCTCTATTGTGGCTCGCGAACACTATAGTCTTACCTTCATTTCTCAGACGGTCAAACAGTGATCTCATCTCTGCAACTCCAGATTTGTCCAGTCCATTCATCGGTTCATCTAAAATCAGCAAAGACGGATCTTCCATGATTGCCTGTGCAATGGCAAGTCGTTGCTTCATACCTAACGAATATTTATCCACCGGTTTCTTCATAGAACTATCCAAACCCACTAGACGCATTACCTCTTCCAATCTCTTTCGATTCTTTTTTTGACGTATCATATACAGCATTTCCAGATTTCTGATTCCGCTTAATCCATTAATAAACGCCGGTTGTTCTATAATGATTCCCGCATCCGGTATCATATCCGTATCCTGGCCTATCACTTTCCCATTTACGGTAATTTTTCCTTCCGAAGGTTTCATAAATCCGCAAATACATTTAAACAGAACTGTCTTGCCAGAGCCATTATATCCAACGATTCCATATATTTTCCCTTTTTCGAAACTGATATTAATATGGTCCAGAATGACTGTGTTCTGAAACTTTTTAACCAGATTCTCTATCACTATCATCTTATCAGACATATTCAATCCTCTTTATCTTTCCTACGCTAATAATTGCCAACACAATATTCAATAGAATGAATCCCGCGAGTATATATACCCCATCAGGTCTTGAAATAATAGCTCCATATCTCCAACTATCACATCCAAGCCATGACATGGGGGAATAATATATAGGATACATTCTTGCTCTTGTCATAATATCAGGAAGCATGATCACAATACCGGATGCAATCATGGCAATGCCTCTTGGAAGCATCAGCGTCAATGCGTACATAATCATTCCCACAAACAAGACCGCCAAAATTAAGTAAAAATATTCTCTGATAGCAAGAGAAACAGGTGAAAAAGTTTCAATTGCACCCTGTGGTGCGCCATATTGCAAACCGATACGATCACAGATATCCGTAATGGGCAAGGATTTTTCAAGCAGACTCCATTTGTTTGTAGCTCGGAAGCATTTTCCCATATCAACTATACTGATCACAACGAAACAAGTACTAAGCACAATGCTATTTATTATCATCGATATGATATTCCTAATGCATATTTTTTCCCGTCCCATTCTCACAAGGTAATACTGCTCTTCGCGACTTAAAAACGGAACATCTGAAAAGTAGAACATTACGATCAGCAAAAACATCTTCATAAAATAATTACTGCAAAAAAGGAAAGCAAATAGTGCAATTCCCGTTGTTTCACCATTAGCTGTCCCATAATCCCGTAATGGCCTTTGATACATATCAACAATAAAAAACAGTAAAATCGCAACTACCACAAGTCGTTTTATTTTTATTCTATACAGCAGTCCTGATAGCATCTTATCGTCTCCTCTCAATCTCTTTAAATGTTAGCGCCAATAGCAAGCTTAAGGATAATAAGGCATACAGTACTGCAAATACCAATGACAAGACGCGATCATTAAATGCACCCACCTCAGAATTGAACACATAGACCGGGCTCAAAAAATCTGGCAGTTTCAACCAGTTTTCAATATAATTATCAATAAAATAATGTAGTAACATCGGAACGCTCAAAACCATTACTTTACTTTTTATAAATAGAGAAAGATACATCGCACAAACGGCCAATATGCCTACAAGCATTCCTGTCAGCATGGAAGATGCTATAAAAAACAACAGATAATGGCCCGTTTGAATGAATGACCCAAACAAATCATTTCCCACATAGAATTGAGCAATGTTTCCGTCAGCATCACATAGCGGATATTTAAAAGCATATGTAATCACAAATAATAAATATCCAGCTACGTAACTGAACACGGCAGATCCAAAACACACCACAATTTTAGATATACAATATCTCATGCTTCCTCCTCTGCAAAGGGCTTGCCATACATATCCATGTTCTTGATCCTCTGCAAGAGATGTGCTAAAGCAAAAAGAAGCTCCTATATAGGTAATCACAATTGTACTAAATGTGCGAATTCCCATAAATAACAGCAGCACATCATTGCTTTTTCCCCATAAAAAGCTGTTTAAAATGAGTGCTGTATAAATCAGCAATACTCCTCCGAAAAGTCGTTTTGAAAACCACAATCTATAAAGATCCGAAAAAAAATATCGATTAATTTGCATAAATTTCTTCCCCTGTAAAGGCATTGATCAACATTTGTGAAAATGCATTGTTTTCGTCACTTTCCACCTGATAATTACAAATCCAAACAGGCAAAATATTGCATTTCCCATCTCCTGCTTTCGAGGCGAGTGCGCATAACCTAATTTCTATAACCGTAATTTTGTCCTCAGAAAGAACCTCTGAATATTTTTGAATAATCTTATCCTTTACGTCCGAAGATGTGATAATCCGTTTCTCTTCTCCGTATTCCATGGAAAATATATCCCCGATACTAACCTCTGCAAATCCATCCTTTCGATAAATAGCAGTCACTGTAGCATCGCTGTTATCAATCACATCATAATAATTAACAGAAGCAGTCATAATAGGAAGATCCTGTACGGTTTGCCATAAACGAATCACATACGCTTCATCACTTTCTTTCCAATCGTAGATATCTACAGTGCCGTCATCAAACCCCCAATCATATATTCTTTCGTATTGCTGTTTCATAGTGGGCAGATCAAGCGCATAAGTAAGCAGTTCATATTCCCCGCAAGACAATCCGGCACTTTTTAAAAGATTTTCACATTCATTGATTACGTTTTCAACCGGTACGGATTGAATTTCACTCTCCAATAAAAAATGGTCAGCATTATACATAGATGCGTTATTATAATTATCGTCAAAAACGTAAAAATATTGTTCATTTAACTGATTCCTGGTATAAATCAGTTTGATTGGATATAGGCATATGGACTCTCCGTTTTGCGTATCCAGGCAACGTCCCGTTGTCTTTTTATTGGTTCTGTCCGGTAAATCGTACTGTGTTTCTTCCACCACAGACTCAATATCAGAAAAATAACGAAAGAAACCATCATAATCATATTCCTGATAAGTCCCATATGTCTCCTTAAATATTCCGGATGAGTATTTCTCCGGAATAATCACCTTAGCGTCAAACTTCAGGTGATCATTGATTCCCTCCACAATTTCTTTCTCATTTTCCCATGTATTCTCTTCCTGTAACAATGGTTCATTTTGCTTCTCCGAATGGTCGTCATAAATTTTTGTTTTATGCAAAAACATTACTGTTACCAGGGTAGCACAGATTAAGATAAGTACTCCATACCATACTTTACGGTGCATTTTGTTTTCTCCTCTTGTTTGGAGTTCCTGCTATTTATCGCAGGAACTCCTTTTGTCTGCATTAGCTCACTTAAGTCAACTTATGGAGTAAAGCGACCAGAAAACTTCGCATTAATTGTCCCCGAATATGAATCATTCGATTTAGCATATAAAGTATATGTATAATTTTTGGGACAAGAGCCATAATACGGTGCGTTCAATGGTGTATTCAAAGTAATATTGCTACTAATTATAGCCGGTGTTGCACACCCAAGCCCTCCACCTGAATAATTAGGCTCTAAGAAAAATATCTTGCCACTGGACTGAGTTCCAACGCCACTAACGGATGTAATTCTATAGTACCAGTTTGTCTCATTGTCCGCTTTTGTTGCAGACGTCACGGTTGCTGTTTTATCTTCATATGCGGATGACGTCTTAAAAGTAAAATTACTATAATATGCTGTCTGCGCACATACAAACATAGAACTACTCAATACACTTAATGCAATCAATAATCCCAATTTCTTTTTTAATTTCATTTTTCTGCCCCTTTTATTTTTTTATAATTTCGAAATTACATATAAATATTACAATTCTATTTTAGCATTGTCAATCATTATTTTGT
>JAILPF010000259.1 GCA_024699575.1 Acetatifactor sp.
AAAATTCATACTCTAATGTCCCGATACGAAACAGGCTCATGCTTATCTGTCTGCAAGTCCAGAACCCTCTATCAAAATAAAACCCACCGTTTCTGACATTACATTCCTTTGCAAATCTCGTAAAACATCCCATGGTGTCAACAAAAATCTGCTCCGGAATTCCGGTTTGCACATACTTTTCATGGATACGGCATGCACACTCCAGATGGCAGTAAAGCATCTTAAAATTTCCTTCGTCTTCACCAAGAATTGTTATCAGATTGCCATTTGCTTTCTCCATTGTGGCTCGATCCATCAGTTTGTTCAAGTCACTATCCAACTCCGGCATGCGTTTTTCCATCTCCGGAGCAACTCTGCAAAGTCCGGCAACCATTTCCTCCGGCAAACCAATCACTTCATATAGTTCCTGCTGCTGCATATTTTCCCTCCGCTATCACTGTATTCTCTTCAAATCTTTTTTCTCAAGTGCAATTAAAAGTGTTATGTCCTTCGTCAACTCTGCATCGGGGTCCACAAAAGACCAGGCACCGCTCTTTTTCTTCATCGCAACAACATTCAAATTGTATAGTTTGCGCAAGTTAAGGGTTTTGATGCTTTTCCCCACCCATTTATCCTTCGGGTTCATCTCGACCATGCACAGATTGTCATCCACATTGAAGAAATCCAGATAAGATGTGGAGGTCAGCACTCTGGCCGTCCGCATACCACTCTCCCCTTCCGGGTCGACAATTTTATCCACTCCGACTTTCGATAAAATGGAGGCCATTCTCTCGGAGGACGCTTTTGCCATGACAAAAGGAACTCCCTGTTCTTTTGCCACCGCCACTGCCATAATACTTGCTCCAAGATTGGAACCCATGGCAATCACAACGATGTCCATATTTTTTAGTCCCAGTTCTTTCACTACACTTTCATCTTCGAGATCAGCGCAGACTGCAACCGTGGCCTTTGCGGCAAATTCTTTGATGCGCTCCTCATCCTTATCTGCGACAAGAACATCCATCCCCATGGCATATAGACTCTCTGCCAGGCTCCTTCCATATTTACCAAGTCCAAGAACAGCAATAGATTTTTTCATTATTTACCATACCTTTCCGCAATTATCCGACGTGAAAACGCCCCTCAACATACTCAAGTCTCGGTTTATTTCCTTTTTGTTTCATAAAAAACACTGCCATGGAAATCGGTCCGATTCTTCCCAAATACATCGCTGCGATTACTATCAAACGCCCGACTGTATTCAGTCCGGGAGTCACTCCTCTGGTAAGTCCCACCGTAGCCAGTGCACTGATAATTTCAAAAAGTCCATCCTCCAGCGTCACCGGATTGGTCAGCACTAGAAGAACTGTCAGTACAATCATCGCCATAAAGCTAATTTGAACAATCGCAGCTGCTTTTCTCATCAACTCGTTCGAAATCTTTCTGTTAAATACGGTGGTCACACTCTTTCCCCGCACATAGGATAATGCGTTTAAAATCACCAAAAACATCGTGACGGTCTTAACACCGCCTGCCGTTCCGATTGGCGATCCTCCGATAAACATCAGGAAATATGCAATCATACTTGAGGCGCCGTTCAAATTCTGCTGAGGAATCGTTGCGAACCCAGCCGTTCGCAAAGTTACGGATTCAAAAAGACTGTTTAATATCTTATCCTTCAGATTCATATCCTGTATGGTTGCCGGATTATGGTATTCGGTGATTAAAAACAATATTGCTCCGATGATGATCAAACCGACCGTCAGACAAAGAACCACTTTCGTATGCTCACGCAAACGTTTGAAACGTTGCCGAAGTGAATGTCCGTATTCGCTTGCATGTTTTGCGTTCGATGCAATATCAAACCAGACCACATATCCCAATCCGCCCAGAATAATCAGAAGCATCGTCACACCCAGTACATAGGAGTCAGCGCGATATCTGACCAGACTGTCCGGTCCCAGAATATCTATCCCTGCATTGCAAAAGGCTGATACCGCTGTAAATGCTGAAGCCCAAATGCCTTTTCCAAATCCATACTCCCTTACAAACGCAAAACTGTATAATACTGTCCCCATCCCTTCCACCAGGAAAGTGCCAATCACAATTCTTCGCAACAGTTTTAGTAATCCCGAACTGCTGTCCACATTCAGGGCATCCTGCAATAATGTTCTGTCTGAAAGTGTGAATTTCTTGCGAAGCATCAACATCATCATGGAAGCTACCGTAATAATACCAAGTCCTCCAATCTGAATCAAAAGCAATATCACAATCTGTCCAAATGTGCTCCAGTGAGCATAAGTATCCACCACCACAAGTCCGGTCACACAGACTGATGTCGTTGCCGTGAAAAGTGCAGTGACAAAATCAGTGCTTCTGCCGCTCGCCGACGCCCATGGCAACTTTAAAAGCAGTGTTCCGGCCAGGATAGCGAGTAAAAAGCTCCCCGGTATCATATGGATTGGTGCCAGACGTATTTTTTTCATTCTATGTTCCGCATCATGCTGCATAAATCAATCCTCTTTACTCAATTTGTTCACACTATACCAAGTGCATCGACTATATTAATACACTTGGTATACTCTTATTCTTGTTTGCTTTTTCCCGGAAAACATGATACATTTAAAGTAGTTACTAATTCTTTTTATCACTGACCGGAGGTGATTGTATGAGCCTATCCATATCAGGCTATACACCATTTAACCAACAGTTTTCATCCATCGGAAAAAATGCATCTGTGAATTCGACTTCCGATGAAAAATCCAAAATTCCACTGCTCGCTAAAATAGAAGAAGACAGAGAAAAAAAACTCCACGGACAGGATGAATGTGAAACCTGTAAAAAACGCAAATATCAGGACGGCTCCGATGAGATGGTGTCCTTTAAAAGTGCAGCCCATATTTCACCGGAAAGTGCCTATTCCAGAGTACGCGCTCACGAGCAGGAGCATGTAAGTAACGCCTATGCAAAAGCCGCCACGGGAAACGGCAAAGTCATTTCGGCATCTGTATCCATTCATACTGCGATCTGTCCTGAGTGTGGGAAGCCCTATGTTTCCGGCGGAACAACACACACACAGATTAAGTATTCTAACGAGAAAAACCCTTACCAGCAAGATTTAAAAGCAAAAGACCATGCAAGATATGCCGGCATCAACGCAAGCTATAAAGTCTAGCTGCTTTTTCTTATATATTTTCCCGGTTCAGAACCACTCCGCCCTGTGCAAATACCAATCCGGCCAATTTCCGCATCAGTTCTTCATCACCCAACTCCTTAGGCCGATGAGCATCCACGCCCATCACAAAGGAGTTCCCATTTTTTACACCAAGTTCAATAAATCTTTTATTCGGATAATGTCTCGGATCACGAAATCCGTTTAAATTCAACTCTACCGGCATGTTTCTTCTCTTAAACTCTTCCAACATACGATTCATATGCTTGTCATAAATCTCTGTCGGTCCCACATAATGGATAAAATCAGGATGTGCCACATACAAAAACAGTCCCGTATCCAGTCCTTCAATGATACGCTCCACATAATGGATAATATCTGCTTCGTTCTCAGTCTGGCGTCCCGGAGAACGGTATCCATATTCATCATCATAGTAATGCTGTCCCAGAATCATATAATCCAGAGGATATTTCAAGATTTCATCCATGGATTTCTGAAATCTGGCAGGAAAGTACTCCATTTCCAATCCAATATAAAGGTCAATGTCACCTTTATATTCGTCCCGCAGCTTCTCAAGGGTTCTGACATACCCCTCAAATTCCCGCATTTCCATTCGCATTCCGGAGACATACCCGTCCTCAAATATAAGAGGTGCATGATCTGAAAATCCCAGAATCTCGTATCCATTTTCGATAGCACTTTCTATGTATTCCCGCTCGCTTCCTTCCGCATGTCTGCATCGGGGGGTGTGGGTATGAAAATTGGACTTCCTGTAGTTGCGGTCGTTGATTATCTCTTTTAGCTGCTCATTCATCGTTCTTTGATTTCCTTTTCCAACATAATGCCTATATTGTAACTCTAAGAGCACCTCAAATGCAAGCCTTTGAGGTCACAAGTTCGCCACAGGATTTAAAGCCTATACGTCTATATGTCGCATTGGAGCAGACATTGTCCTGTTCAGTATAGAGCATTGGTATGAATCCCTCATCCAAGAGTTTTTGCGTCAATTCTCCCACCAGCATTCCGGCATACCCTTTTCCTCGTTGCTGTTTATCCGTGTATACGGTGTTGATTCTGGCAAACGTATTGGTTTTATGCGCAACCATAGCCATGGATACGACTTTACCGGCATCTTCCCATAGAAGAAGTTCCTTCGATCCTGCCACCGCATCCGCAAAGCCTTCCGCTTCTTTCTCTGCCATTGGGCGGTGCGCTAAATCCGACACCATACCGGTTATAAATTGCTCCAGAATCGGTTTATGACTCTCGTCCGAGTAAATGGAGTGCCCACTCGCTCTCTTAGGATTTGTCACCTTATCGCACCGATAGATTACCATCGGAACAGCCCGTTCAAAAGACACCCCTGTCTCTTTGGCAACTCTATCAAGTATTTTTCTCATCTGGTCGTCATCTCCGGTTACTTTTAGACCTGGATTTAATGCCAGGTGCTCTTTCACGATAGTTTCCACCTCATCGTATGCACTTTCAGGAGCCTTTTTGTCCATCCATATCCACATTGGAAGCCTCTCATTGGACTGCCCGACAATATACGTTTTTTCATCCGATGCCCAAAAAGATTTATCGTTTTCCAGAATCAGATAAAAAACATTATACAAAACCTTTTCCTTCTCCGTCATTAATCTGTCAATTCTTGCTGCCGCTTTTTGATTCATTTTTCCTCCCCCTTTTTTACATTTCTTCAACAAACTTATAATCTACTGTTTTAGCGACATATTCAAATCCAACAGCCTGATACGCTGCATTTGAAAAGGGGTTTTTTCTGTCCACATACAAGGATACATATTGACACCCTTGTTCTAAATAGTGTTCTGTACTCCATGATACCATCTCTTTACAGTATCCTTTTCCACGATACTGCGGATAGACATACACCAGCGTGAGGCTCAGCCCCCGTTCCAGTTTTCTGGTACTGCCATGCATGCCGATAATCTCCCCTTCCACCTGATATAACCAGATGTCTCTTTCCGGATTGTCAAGCATTTCTCTTACCTTTGTGTACACTTCTTCATACGTTTTATCCTGATGAACTGCTTCTTTGCAAAAGTTACAATACATCTCTGTTACCTTTTCCACATCGTTAACTGTTGCCCGGACAATTTCTCCACAAAGCGGATAAGTATTTGCCTTCTTTGTAACCATAATTTCCATGGACATTTCTTCCCTAAATTGACGGGCGAAGCAGTCCATAAAAGCTTTTGCAAATACATCACTTGAATGAATTCCTGTAAAAACAATCCCCTGATTATGAAAAGCCTCCGCGAGTTCTAGTGCACACTTTTCCGCATAAATAGTTTCCCTCGGATTTGCTGAAGTTACCACCATAGAATACGGCAAAAAATTACAGAAAAAATATGCCACTCTATTCTCTTGTAATATCGCTCCAAACCGAGTATCCTCCTGAACCTCTTTCCCTTCTTCATGCGCTTTACAGACCGCTTTCATATTTCCCATAATCAGCTGATTGACAGCCTCATTTTCCAAAAGCTTTTCCCAGTACAAAGCTTTCATTTCTTCCGCACTTAAAAATTGAACCATATACCTCTCCTCTCGTCTGCTTCGCAGACGCTTGTTTTCCTTATCAACACTCACAGAAACCGTCTGCTCCGCAGACGTCGTCGCTTCGCGACTTCCGTTTCTGTTTCGTATACGCTCGGGTGAAAACAAATGTCTGCTTCGCAGCCGCTTGTTTTCCTTCCGAGCTATAAAAATGCACCGGACTTAGGTGTCCGGTGCGACTTTAATCTATAAGCATATGCAAAATCAATTCAGCTTATCTATCAAGAATGCACAGACACATAAGACCTACTGGCTTATCGCTGTGCATCCACACAGCTACAAGCAAATACGTCCTGATGAAATGAGCATAATTTGAATAATAGATAGGCTGCTAATCATTTAATCGGTTCCTTTCGTTCATAATAGTTTTCATAAAAATATCACCCGAATTTCAAAATGTCAAGACAATATTCAGAAATATATCAAAGTATTTTTTCAAAATCCTCTACGCTTTCTGCAACAACAGCTTCTGAAAACAGTTTATCCAACTGTTTTTCATCCTTCATGTTTCTAATCAGCACGGTAAGTTCCGGCGAAACTTCCCCCTTTGATGCCAATACTCGAATTAGGCAATCAGCTTTTGCAGACAATTTTCCCCTCTCCATGCCTTGCTCTATACCACGCTCGACTCCCCTATCAAATACATAGGCATCTTCTGCATTTCTATCTCTACGACGCTTTCTATTATCCTGTATAATAGCTCTCATATTTTTACTCAAGCTCATTTCTCGTATCATCTCCATCGCTCTTAAAATTCCAGGATTGTCTGTTTTAATTGCATCTAAATCTTCCAAGCTCTCAGCATTAAATAGCTGAATCCATTCATCCACCGCACTCATTCCGTACCCCTTCTTTCTAAGTTCAATGACATGTATTTCCAATAAATCCGAGAAAACCTTTCCTTTTTTGCTTCTCAATTTGAAACTTGTA
>JAILPF010000277.1 GCA_024699575.1 Acetatifactor sp.
GGAACCCTATTATGATTATCAAGCTGTAGAAGATATTTTTACCACTTCCGAAGGCGAAGCGAAAACAGTTCCTTTTCTTCGGAATGAGGAACATGTATTTATAGAAGATGAGTATGCCACAGGTTTTTTGAAAACCTATAAGGGTGGAAAATATGCATTTGTGGCAATGCTTCCGAATGAGAAAATCACAGTGGATGAGTATGTGAAAACGCTGGACGGCGTACATCTTGGCGAGATGCTGTCCGGCGCAAGAGACTGTGTTGTGTACACCTCCTTGCCTAAATTTGAGACGGAATATTCAGTGGAAATGTCAGCTGTCTTGAAGACAATGGGTATGCCTCTGGCTTTTGATGCTACAGGAGCAGATTTTGGTAAACTAGGAAAATCTCAGATGGGCAACATCTTTATCAACAGGGTGTTGCACAAGACATATATAGCAGTCGATGAAAAGGGAACCAAGGCCGGTGCGGCGACCGCTGTCGAAATGACTACGGAGTCGGCTATGGAAATCACAGATTATCGGGAAGTCTATTTGACGAGACCCTTTGTTTACATGCTGATAGACTGTGAAACGAATCTGCCTCTTTTTATTGGAGTGCTGCGTGACCCGACTTCTGAATCAGATGGGCTTGCGGAGTAAAGTAATTGCGCTTTAAAACTTGCGTGGAGCACGCGCATATAAAAAAACGGGAATTCTGCGTGTAAGCAATTTTTTGAGAGGACACGCGTAATAAAACTATGTAAATATATGCGTGCATGTTTTAGTATGTCTCGGCATGCTTTGGGAAAAACACTTACACGCGTACACCATTTCTCTATTTCTACGCGTGTAAATTCTATGCAGAGGACGTCTTCGATGAGATGAAATCGAGGCAAAAAAACACGCTGAATCAATAAATGAGAAGTTTTGCGTGTAAAACGAAAAAACGTAATACACGTATAAAATGATAAAGAGTGTAGGCGCGTGCTTTTTTGAAAATTTATTGATTGCTTTTTATATTCGTTTGTGCTATAGTACGGAATGTATGGAGAACGGGTAGTAGTAGTCTTCCATGCAAATATTTTTGACGGCAACTTATATTGCCTTATTGATTGGGTTAGAAGCTCAAATTTTATAAGTTGGTTACTATAAACCTTTGCGATGCACACCTAACTTGTGAAACGGTCAATAAGAGTAGTAAAAGTAAAATATTTGCTATATAGACTCTAAAACCCCATATTTGTTTTCCGCAGTACATAATAATTGCATGATAAGCGCGCCGGAAGGGTGTGCATAAAAGGAAAAGAAATAGATTGTTGAAGCAGGTGATGGTGACGTCACCTGCTTCAAACGTTATAGAAAGGTTACTGCCATGAAAGACAAGATTACTCTGTACGGTTTTAACAACCTGACTAAATCCTTAAGCTTTAATATTTATGATGTGTGTTACGCGAAAACTCAGCGGGAACAGAAGGATTATATTGCCTATATTGATCAGCAGTACAACTCTGAACGTCTGACTAAGATTTTGACAGATGTCACGGATATGATTGGTGCCAGAGTGCTTAACATTTCCAGTCAGGACTATGAGCCGCAGGGGTCTTCCGTGACCATTCTGATTGCGGAGGAGAGTATGATTCCGGCCGGAGATACCACGGTTGCACATTTGGATAAGAGTCATATCACGGTGCACACCTATCCGGAGTATCATCCGGAGACTTATCTTGCAACCTTTCGCGTGGATATTGATGTTGCGACCTGTGGAGAAATCACACCGCTTTCCACTTTGGACTATCTGATTGGTTCCTTTGACTCGGATATTATCACCATGGATTACAGGGTCAGAGGCTTTACCAGAGATGTGAGCGGCCGGAAACTGTTTATGGATCATGACATCACCTCCATCCAGAATTATATTGCGGATGAAACACTGCGCAGATATGACGCAGTGGACATTAATGTCTATGAATCCAACATTTTCCACACGAAGATGTTGATTAAGGAAATCGATTTACAGAACTACCTGATTAACAGTGATGTATACGAGCTGCCACCTAAGACCAGACTGGAGATTACAGACAATCTCCGCAAGGAAATGATTGAAATATTCAGTGGCAGAAATATTTACTAAGAAGGATAATTGCGATGGGCAGATACAATCAGTCCAGGGCACCGATTTATGAGGCGCTGGAGGAATTTCGACAAAACAGAATCGTACCGTTTGATGTGCCCGGCCATAAAAGAGGCAGAGGAAATCCGGAGCTGGTGGAGCTCCTTGGACAGCAATGTGTGGGAATTGATGTCAATTCCATGAAACCGCTGGATAACCTTTGCCACCCCATCTCGATTATTCGCGAGGCGGAGGAGATGGCAGCGGAAGCTTTTGGAGCGGCATATGCTTTCCTTATGGTGGGTGGGACGACCTCTTCTGTTCAGAGTATGGTCTTGTCCGTGTGTAAGCGTGGGGACAAGATTATTCTTCCCCGAAATGTACATAGAAGTGTCATTAACGCATTGGTTTTAAACGGTGCGACGCCTATTTATGTAAACCCGGACATGGATGAGAAGTTGGGAATTGCGCTTGGCATGAAGGTGTCACAGGTGGAGCAGGCAATCAGAGAGAATCCCGATGCGGTTGCGGTACTTGTCAATAATCCCACCTATTACGGTATCTGTTCAGACCTGCGCAGCATTGTGAAACTTGCTCATACAAGCGGGATGAAGGTACTTGTGGATGAAGCTCACGGAACGCATTTCTATTTCGGCGAAAATATGCCGGTAAATGCCATGGCAGCAGGGGCGGACATGGCCAGTGTAAGCATGCATAAATCGGGCGGAAGTCTGACTCAGAGCTCTTTTCTACTGATTGGACCGGGCATGCATGTGGGCTATGTGCGGCAGATTATCAACCTGACCCAGACCACCAGTGCATCCTATCTGCTATTGGCAAGTCTGGATATATCCAGAAGAAATCTGGCTCTGCGCGGCAGGGAAGAATTTGAAAAAGTGGTGAAAATGGCAGAGTATGCCAGAGAGGAAATCAATAAAATCGGCGGATATTATGCGTACACCTCCGAGTTGATTAATCATGACAGCATTTATGATTTTGATAAGACGAAGCTGACGGTGAACACCCTGGGAATCGGTCTGGCAGGAATCGAAGTGTATGACCTGCTTCGCGACGAATATGATATTCAGGTGGAGCTAGGTGACATTGCCAATATCCTCGCCTATATTTCTATCGGCGACAGAGAGCGGGAGCTGGAGAGACTGATTAGCGCACTTGTGGAAATCAAGCGTCGATATCAAAAGGATACAGCGGGAATGTTTACCCAGGAATATATAGACCCGATTGTTGCGGTTTCTCCGCAGGATGCTTTTTACGCAGAGAAAGAATCTCTGCCACTGATGGAGACAGAGGGGCGCATCTGCAGTGAGTTTGTGATGTGCTATCCTCCAGGAATCCCTATTCTCGCACCCGGAGAGAAAATTACCGAAGAGATTTTAAGATACATTGTCTATGCTAAGGAAAAGGGTTGTTCTATGACCGGACCTGAGGACGCCGG
>JAILPF010000279.1 GCA_024699575.1 Acetatifactor sp.
CCTCCCACTCCGCATCAAAAGCAAGTGCATTAATCAGGTACATGACTGCATCCTCCGGGATGTCATCCAAAATGGTAGGAATCATGCCTTGCGTTTTATTCTTTACCCATCTGTTAATATCTTGTAATGTGGAATTGTCAAAGGCTGCAGAATAAATGTCCGCATTGTAGTAATCTGCATTCAACTGCAAAAAATCCTGATTCACTCGAAAATCCGATGCATCCTTAAACCAAATGGAATTGGCAAGCTCCAGTGTCCCCACATCCTCCGGGCGCCCGGAAAGCTCGTTAAGATATGCCCGCGCAAACTCATTTAGGTTTGCCGTCGTACCTCCCAGCACATCCTCCATCTGATTAAGCGTTTCCCCCTGTGCACCATTCGCTGCCATGGACAGTGCAAAAAGCACTGAAAGCGGTGAAACCAGAGTATTTTCTTCCTTGTTTCCGCCTGCGTCACAAGCCTGAAAAAGCCTGATGGCAAATTCGCTCATCACTTGGCTCTCCTCACCGGCCGATCTGCTTACGCTGACCTCTTCTGCCTTCACGTTTTCCATCAAATCCGTTGCTTTTACCTGCTTTGCGTCCAAAGTACAGCCACATGTGCAGATACATACAGCTCCCGCTGTAAGCATTACCGTCAGTTTCCATAATAGGCTCTTCATAAACTCCCTCCCTAAAAAAGATGAATGTGTTCTCTATCTATTAAGACGCAAAACACACTCATCCGTTCTAAGGAATAAGAATTTAATCTCCTGCTATTTATTCTTCTGTCGCTTCCTCCTCTTCCACCACATCATCCAGACTCTTTTCAAAGGCCGTCACAGTTGCGGACTTTACGGTATATACCGTATTCTCTGAGGGGAATTTGATATAGTTTACTGCGGAAATCGTATTATAGTCTCCAACCTCTATCTCATAGGTGGAATCGCTCGTTTCCCACACAATTTTTCTTGCAGTATCATCAAGGCCATACTGCCCGACATCCGTTACGTTTTCGATTGCTCCCGTGGCGGTTAACGGTGCAAGCTTCCCCGCCATGGAGGTAATCATATATTGTGTGATATTGAGGGACTGGTCTTGCTCGTAACACCATGTATCATCCTTTTTTACAAAGGTATAGGTCTCCCCACCGTAGTCGTAGGAAATCCGTTTAATATCATCCTGATTGATATCCACCAGCGTGATATCCGTATTCTCCTGCGGCTTTTTGCTCTGCGCTTTCTGATACTGCTTCACAGCAAAGAGCGCCACAACAAGTGCAACAAGAACAATCGCCGAAGTCAGAAGCTGTTTCATGGATTTGCTCATATTAACGTCTCCTCCTCTTCAGCCAGATAACAAATCCTGCCAGTAAGCATCCAACAGGAAGAACTACTGTTGTCAGAATTGCTATCAGTAAACTGTTTGACTTTGGAACGGTCAATGTAGATACATTGTACTGTTTTACCGGAACGGACACGCTGCCCTCGTGGTGTACAAAATTGCTTAATGTATTAGTGAACAACATCAGGTTTGCGCCACTCACCATACTGTTGCAACTGTCTGTAAAAATCTGTTGGGACCCGTATACCACAAGTGTTGCGCTTCCATCGTCCAGTGTTTTTTCTGCCGCCAGTCCGATAGCAAAGGAACCTTCCGCATCGCCCTCCTCTTTACTGTAATCCTCCAAATCTGCCACATTTGTCTTGATATATGCCTTATCGGAAGTCTTTAGGAAAGCGGTATAGGACATATCTTCTGCATCCTCATTCTCCACTGTAATTCCCTGCCCAAAGGGCGTAAATACAAAATAATTGCCATGAATTCCTGAAGTATACAGGGAAACTGTTGTATCCGGCAAAAGATAAAAAGGACTTCTGTAATACTTGTCAGCATCCCCTTCCACTACCAGACCATCCTCCAGATGAAGCCCCATATAGGTCAGAATGCTCTCCAGATTGGGCATTGGTTCACCGGTATAAGCTGTAACCAAAATTACATTTCCGCCTCTCTCCAGGTAGGAAATCACTTTCTTGGCATCATCCTCAGAAAAATCCTTAGTTGGTCCGTCTATGAAGAGTCCTGCGGCATCCTCCGGAACTTGTTCACAGGAAAGAAGAGAAATGGTCTCATAATCCACATTTTCCTTCTTCAATCCACTCTGGAATGTACCGCTTAGAACATCCTCGCCATGCCCCTCTGTGGTATAAATCTTTGGCATATCGTCGGCAAGTACATAGTCAAGTGCGCTCGTAATCTGTCCCTCACCATCATAACCGGTGGTATTGGAAGTGTAAGTTGTAGAGTCAAAACTGGTTTCGTAGAGATTGTTATAGTTGATGGTTTTATTTCTCTTATCACTGACTACAATCAGGCTGTTTAATGCCAGCGTTGCATCCGTATATTTCGAAGCGAACATCGGATTGACCGTAGGGTCCACATACTCCACTTTGATATGTTCCGAACTGTCTTCATATCTCTCCAGCGTCTGTGCCAGAATCTCATCCTGATTATCTTTTGTTCCCAGAACATAAATAGTGACATCCTCTTGTATTGTATCGATAAATTCCTTTGTCTGGTCGGTAAGAGAATACAGTTTCTCATTGGTTACATCCACTGCCGTCCATTCCGCCGGCAATTCCGCTACCACCAGGTTGAGCACTACTGCAATCGCCACTGCAATTGCAGTCATTCCGGTGCTGTATGCCCCCAGACTGATGTGTTTCACGGACACACTGTAGCGTCTCTTCTGAATGGACTGTACTGTCAAAAACAGCACCAGCACTGTCAAAGAGATATAGTATACAATACTCTCCAGATTTAAGACACCGTTAAGCATCTCTGAAAAGTGTGTATGTAAGTCAAAGCAACCCAATATTTTTGTGAGTAGATTGCCCGATGAAGAAATAACTGAGCAGATGGAGGACATCATATACCCTATGAAGAGCACTCCAAATCCCAGCACTGCCGCGATAACCTGACTCTCCGTCAGAGAGGAAATCAATACACCTACTGCAATTGCTGCTGCACCGAATAAAAAGTATGCCAGAATTGCCAGATACGCCTCACCCATGGGAACTGAGCCAAAATGACTCATCACCAGAGGGTATGTGCAA
>JAILPF010000374.1 GCA_024699575.1 Acetatifactor sp.
AGGTCAAGAAAAATCTTTAAAAACAAGTAATTTATGTGCTATAATATACTATAAGAAGCTCTATTCTTGTTACAAATTGATAATTGGCGTAGGAATCATCAGGAGGGTAGATTTGTGAAGAATTATTCGCATCAACCGGACCGTGACAGTATGCTTCGGGCAATATCCGTCATAACAGGTATTGCAGTTAATGTTTTGCTATCTTACGTTACATATCAATTGAATCTGCCTATTTATCTGGACACAATCGGTACGATTGTGGTCTCTTCTTTAGGTGGCTCATTTCCGGGAATTATGACCGCGGTTATGACCAACCTTATCTGTGCGTTATTTAACAGCGAGTCGATTTATTACAGCATTGTGAATGCTTTGATAGCCATGTGGACTGTGTGGTTTGTCAGAGAAAAAACGTTTCGCAGTATCAAAAATATAACTATATATATTGCTGTGGCAGGAGCGCTCAGCGGTGTATCCAGTGCACTTATACAATGGCGGGTGCTCTTGGGACCTCAGGATTTACTTGCGACGGATTCGGCCACCTCGCTGTCAGTGGCAACAGGGTTGCCGGTACTTGTTTCGTTCTGGCTGGTAAATATCCTTATGAACCTCATGGACAAGGGTGTTTCCCTCTTGTTTGCACTGGTTGCTTTATATGTTATTCCTTCGGATATCCGCAGCAGGATTCGAAACAGCGGATGGAGACAGCGACCGTTATCGGAAAAGGAAATCGAGTCTCTGCGGCTGAAAGATTGGAACACCAGGCATTCCCTCAAATCGCGAATTACAATGATTCTGTTGGCAATGTCACTTGTACTTGTCATTATAATGGGCTGGGTGGGAGTTCGTCTGTATTTTGATAATGAGATTACAGAGAAGACAATGATTGCAGAGAATGCTGCACGATTTGCTGCATCCGTCATCAAACCGGAGCAGGTAGATGAATTTATTATCAAAGGGGAAAATGCTCCGGGTTACAAGGAAACAGAGGAGCTGCTTTACAAAATTAGGGACAATGCTGCCGGGGTGGAATATTTGTATGTGCAGAGAGTTGAGGAACTCGGATCTGTGTTTATCTTTGATTTAGATGAAAAAAGCGGCTACGAAGAATATGCGTTGTATGAGGATGAGCAAGGGTATGCCCCGGGAGAATTTGTAGCTCATGAAGAGGAGATTAAGCCATATCTTTCGTTATTGCTTGCGGGGGAAGAGATTCCGTCGATTGAGACAAAGAATTCATGGAACTGGATGGTTACAAGCTATTATCCGGTATTGGATGCTGATGGAAAATGCGTCTGTTATGCAGGCGCGGATGCGTCCATAGATTATCTTTCCGGTTATATGAGGAATTTCCTGCTTCATGTTTTTTTAATTATGCTGGGAATCTTTGTACTGATACTCACATACGGATTGTGGTCGACCGGAATTTATATGGTCTATCCGATCCATAGTATCGTTATGGGAGTCGAGCAATTTATTCAGGCAGGCAGTGAGCAGGCGGTGCAGGATGAGGCGGTTAAAAAGCTTAGAAAGCTGGATATTCATACCGGAGATGAATTGGAAAAACTGTACGATGCCATCTGTGATATGGCGCTGAATCAAACAGAGCAGATGCGCAGTATCAGACGTTTTTCGGATGCTACGGTAAAAATGCAGGACGGTCTGATTATTACAATGGCGGACCTGGTGGAAAACAGGGATTCCGACACCGGCGCGCATATCCAGAAAACAGCGGCATATGTGAAGATTATTGTGGAGGGGCTATATAAAAAGGGTTATTATGCAGAGAAAATCACGCCCAAATTTATGTCCGATGTGGTCAGAAGCGCACCTCTTCATGATATTGGTAAAATCCATATTCCGGATAATGTGCTGAATAAGCCCGGAAAGCTTACGGATGAAGAATATGAGATTATGAAGACCCATACCACGGCAGGTAAACAGATTATAGAGAAAGCTATCAATACGATGGAGGGAGCAAACTACCTTAAGGAAGCAAGAAATATGGCGGCCTACCATCATGAACGCTGGGACGGCAGAGGTTATCCGGAAGGATTACATGGGGAAGTCATTCCTTTGTCTGCACGGATAATGGCTGTGGCAGATGTTTTTGATGCATTGACTTCTCCACGTGTATATAAAAAGCCGTTCCCACTTGAGCAGGCGTTGGATATGATGCAGGAGGGGGCAGGAAGTCAATTTGATCCGAAGTGTGTGGAAGTGTTTATGGATTCCCTGCCGGAAGTAAAGGTAATTCTGAGGAAGTACAACGAAACGATGTAAGTGGCTGATTCACCTGAGGAGGTCGTGCATGAAGAGAGTTAAAACAGCTTTTTTGATTGTCTTCGGTCTGGTGACAGGAATATTGTGGAGTGTTGCGGTGGACGCAATGGAGTATGGTGGCGGTTATGCTGCTACCGGACAGCTCGCAGGAGTAAATTATTCCTGTGAGATTTATGATGCTTCTAATGGTCTGCCCACTTCTGATGCAGTGTATCTGTTATGTGCAAAAGACGGTCACATGTGGATTGGTGGATACAGCGGGGTGATACGCTATGATGGAACAGTATTTGAACGATTGGATACTTCCAACGGATTAACCAGTGCAAGAGCGTTGTTTGAGGATAGCCAGGGCAGACTTTGGGCAGGAACAAACGACAATGGTGTCGTTGTGATTCATAATCAGGAAAGTGTGCATTTAACCTATAAGGAAGGATTGCCGGCTTCTTCTGTTCGCATTTTTGCAGAGGACGGTGAGGGGAATGTTTTTATAGGAACTACATCCGGCGTTTGTTATGTTGATTCAACTATGCAGATACATACTTTTTCGGACGAAACTCTAGATAAAGAGCGAATATTAAAAATGGAAACCGATTCCACCGGGAAAATTTATGGACAGACATCGAATGGAATTCTTTTTTCCATCGAGCACTGCAAAATATCGGAAGTATATACGAGTGACGATTTAAGAATCGAAAAACCTGCGACATTCATGCTGGATCCCAATAATGAGGGAATGATATACCTTGGCACAGACAGCAGTACTTTGTATTATGGGGAATTCGGGGCAGTTGGCTTACGGTTGAAGAGAATCTCAGTTGCTCCATTGGAAGGAATCCACTGGATGAGCTATGAGTGCGGGAGAGTG
>JAILPF010000418.1 GCA_024699575.1 Acetatifactor sp.
GTAAGCGCAAAGTTTTAGGGTAATGTAGATGAAAAATCCGGGGATTTCCCGGATATTCACTCGTCTTTATTGACACAGCGTTCCTGAACCACAGGGCTCCAGGGTGCTAACGCTTCAAGCTGCTCATCGGACATTTCTTCATTCGGTCTTGCTTCCAACAGATACTCCAGGTATTTCTGGGGATTCAGACCATTTGCTCTGGCGGTCTCCAGCAGGGAATAAACCATCATACTGGCATCGGCTCCATCGGTGGAATCGCAGAACAGCCAGTTGCGGCGTCCCACGGTTACGGGACGGATTGAGTTCTCACTCATGTTATTCGAAATACTACAGTGTGAGTCATCAAGGTAGGTCATCATGTAGTCCTGCTGGTTGCGTGTATAGGTCAGTGCTCTGGCAAGACGACTGCCTTTCGTGGCATTCTGTTTATTGATCCACGCCAAGAAAGCCTCTACAACGGGCTTCTGATCCCTGAGACGGCGGTTATAAATCTGCTTGTAGGAGAGACCTTTTTCCCGGTAGCTCTTCTCGTATTCGAATAGTTTATTGCAATAGAGGAATCCCTGCACGGCAGGATCGGTATAATCCTTTTCCTTGCCCTTAGGAATTGCCTCCCAGAAATATCTTCTGATGTGCGCATAACAGCAACACCTTTTGAAATCTTTGAGTTTATTGTATCCGGCATAGCCGTCTGCAATGATATAGGTGCCGGGCTCCGATTCCTCAAAGAACTTTGCGGCAGCATCCCCGTTTCTGGTCGGGTGATACTGATAAATGATGATTGGGCTTTGACCATCATCCCCGGATCGGAACAGCCACACATAGGACTTGGACTGTGGCCGTCTGTCGGCTTCCTTCAACACCTGGATAGGTGTTTCGTCCGCAGCTACATACTTCCGCTTTACAAGAAGCCGGTGGAAGTAATCGATCATCGGAGTGAAATAATGCTCCGCGCAGTAGATTGTCCAGCGTGCCATGGTGCCACGACTAATCTTTACACCAAACTGGTTTTCAAAATCCTTTTCCTGTCTGTAAAAAGGCAGAGCATTGATAAACTTACCATACATGACATGGGCAGCCAGTCCGGAAGAAACATAACTGTGGGGAACCAATGGCTCCTTCGGTTGCTCTTTTACGAACTGGGGCTCCAGAGAGTCCTTGCAGGCAGGACAGCCATAGGTAGTTGCGATATAATCAACACGCTCCAGAACAGCCTTATGAAACACAAGCTCCGTCCGTGCCACTTCCGTACCGATAGGCACCATCCGGGTGCCGCAGACAGAGCAGATTTTTTCTTCCTCTGACAGGTTATCAAGAAGGACTTCCCTGTGGAGCAGGTTATCAAACATTTCCTCATAGGTTGCCTTGGGTTTGCGTTCTCTTTTATGGGCAGCAACATCAATGACTTCCGGCTCAATGATCTCCGGAATCCGGTCATCTTCGGACTCTGTTTCAAAGAGATTCATCTGACCGGGAACAGATGACTTGATCTTTTCGCTGGAAGTTCCAAACAGCTTTGCTTTCAGATAGTCCACTTCAGCCTGTTTATTGCTCAGTTCCTGACGCAGATCTTCAATGGTCTTCTGTAAAGCATCCATGGATTTGGTCTGTGCAGAAATCAGTTCATTCAGTTTTGAGATGGTGTCCTTTAGCTCGATAAGCTGGATGTCTTTGGCTGAACGTGGCATGGTTAACTCCTACATTTAATATAGGCTTATTATACCATAAAACAGCCGAAAAATCCAGCAAAATCAAGGGCTCCCGGATATTTTGATGGCCTTTGGCTGCTCGATTTCAAGGCCTGACATCAGCCAGTCGAATTGCTGCCAGGTGATGGGTTCTACCTCAGAACGGTTCCTTGGCCACCGGTATCTGCCCTGTTCGACATTAAGTCTTTTATACAATAAAACATAGCCATCAGGCTCGCGCAAAAGTACCTTGATGCGGTCGCACCGCTTGCCGCAGAAAAGATATATAGAATGCTCATTGGGTTCCTCATTAAGCTGGCTGACTACAATGGTATACAATCCGTCCAAGCTCTTTCGCATATCGGTGTAGCCTGTGATGATGTAGATATTTGTTGCACCGGAAATATCACCAATCATGGGACATACCTCCGATGCAGTGCAGTATGTTCTGGATTAAAGCTGCATCTGCTCCCTGATAGAAACGAACCTTAAAAGCTCTGCATTCGATTTCCGCAGCAATTTCAGGAAGGGTAGGAGCAAGTACAGGGCTAACATTTTGCTCCATCTTCACAGGTGTAGATATAGTAGACTCTACCATTTCCAGTTTTACCACTTCCTGTTTGACAGGGAGTGCAGCGGTTCTGCTTTCGGAATCTGGTATCTGATATCCGGCTTTGCGGAGTTTACTTACCCAGTTATAGAAGGTTCCGGGATGGATCCCATGGTTTTGGCACCATTGATAGTCGGAAAGCCCACTGCGCCGACATTCCATGATTAGCTCAACCTGTTCAGCTTTTCTAACACGTTTTGGATTCATAATGATTGCTCCCTGAGATAAAGTGAAACGCTCGCTTCTAGCCGTAAACATAGAGCAAAACGCTCGCGTTTCCTAGCAATCATTATATAATTTGAAGAATGAATATGAAATCTACCCTAATATTGTGCGCTTAC
>JAILPF010000303.1 GCA_024699575.1 Acetatifactor sp.
ATCAATGCTGCCGGTGGTGTACTTGGAAAAAAACTGGAGGTAATCAGCAAGGATGGCGCTTCCAACACTCAGACATATTCGGATCTGGCCAACGAGTTGGCTTACAATTCAGACGCCGTTGCCGTTTTCTCAGCCGGCACATCCGCATCGAGAGAAGCCATCAGAGCAACTTTTGAAGAAGCGAAGATGCCATATTTTTACACCTCAATGTATGAAGGAGGCGTGGCATCCGACTATAACATCTGTACCGGACAGACGCCTGAACAAAATGTGCTTCCATTGCTTAAGTATATAAAAGAAAACAATATGGGTAATAAGATATATCTGATTGCTGCAGATTATAATTTCGGGCAGATTTCCGGTGAATGGCTCACAAAATATGCGGAGGAGTTGGGATTTGAAATCGTAGGGAGCGAATACATTCCGCTTGATGTGACTCAGTTTGGATCAACTATCACCAATATTATGGATTCAGGGGCAGATATTCTCTGGTATGACCTGGTTGGAACCGCAGCCATCAGCTTCTATGAACAGTTTTATAATGCGGTAAACGGAACGGATCGCAATATTGTTTTGACGGGAGGAACGCCTCTTATTTCAGGAGAATTGGATTCTGTTGATCCGAAATACCTTGAAAATATTGTTGTCTGCTCACTTTATTACGAAGGAATCATACCTGAGGCAGCAGAGTTTGAAAAGAGATATTACGAGAAGACATCAACAGGTATAAATGATGCGGCCATTACAGCGTATTCTTCAATAATGCTTTGGGCGAAGGCTTGTGAACTTGCAGGTACTTTTGAGGCGGACGAAGTGATTAATGCGATCAATACAGGAGAAGTCAGTGTTGAAAATGGTATCGGTACAACTGTATCAATTGATCCAAAGCAGCATCACTGCAATTTCAATATGTACTTGTGCAAAGTCGGAGAGAATCTGGAGTTTGAGCTTATTGAAACCTATGAGAATGTAACTCCTACTTATCTTTCAAGTATAGGCGTTGACTTAAGTACACTGGGGGCAGCTCCGAACAAACAGTTCACTCCATTAGATAATTAGTGAGATGGGAGGTACCTGCTTATGTTGCAGATGATTTATAACTTTTTGGAAAGCTTTGCTTATATATCTCTTGCAGCACTTGGAATGTCTATCATATACGGAATAACCGGAATTACAAATATGGCACAGGGAGAACTTATGCTGATAGGGGCGATGGTTGTTTCCTATATGTGTGGCATGGCGAGAGTACCGTTTATCGTGGGTATTATTGCAGCAATGGCTATTACAGCCATTGCTGGGATAATTCTTGACAGGCTGGTTCTGACAAGATTATACAGTAGATCGGAAGATTCACTCGTTTGTACCTACGGTGTTTCAATCGCATTGATGCAGGTTGGAACGATCATCACAGGAACGGGCGCACCAGCGACCAAGTCTCCCTTTGGAACTGTGCTTATTGGAAGCCGATCATATTCAGCCTATAAATTTATCATTATCGCAGTAGCGCTTATATTGTTCGGAGTGTTGTATATGGTATTCAATAAGTCAAGATTTGGATTACATGCCAGGGCAACCATGGAGAGGAGAGAGATCGCGGCATCCCTTGGCATTAATGTAAATAAGATGAACATCCTGGTAATTGTGCTTGCTTCGGCACTCGGCGGATTGGCAGGTGCATTGTATGCACCAACTATGTCAGTAACCGGAACCTATGGATCCAACTTTTTGACCCATGCGTTTGTGGCAATGATCATAGGAGGTGCAAATCCATTGGTAGGAACATTCATTGCCGCCTTGGTGTTGGCGGTTGTTGAAAGTGTTTTATCTTTATACTTTGGCGCATTTATCGGAAGAATAGGAATGTTGTTGGTGGCTATTTTGATCATTCGCATGATCCCCGGAGGATTTTCCGGGATGGTCGAACGCGCAATGGTGAAATCTAGAAAAAGATAGCGGATGGGAGAAACTATATGGGTAATAGAAGGGTTTTTACATCAGAAAATATACTTGCGGCAATATTTTGGCTGGCTTGCTGCACATATCCATTTTTGCATAATACATACTTTGTTAACAACTTTACTTATTATTTTATCATGATCATTTTCATGATGAGCCTGTATGTTTTATGGGGATTTACCGGAATATTTAGTTTTGGTCAGGCTGCTTTCTTTGGAGCAGGTGCTTACATATATGGCATTGTCAGTAAAATAAATCCTGATAATTCGGCACTCAACATACTGGGGATACTTATGGCAGTCCTAATCTGTTTTTCAGCTGCGGCAATTCTTGGGATGTTTATTTATTACGGGCATATCAGTGCAAACTTTATAGGAATAATTACCTTTTGTCTATCTCTTGTACTTCAAACATTCATGACTCAGACATCAGGACCTGAATGGCAGGTATTGGGAGTTCCATTGGGAGGATACAATGGCTTGAACGCTATCCCATCTATCTCGATTATGGGATTTTCATTTGAGAAGAACAGTATGTACTTTTTGTGTATGGCACTTGCGTTTGTGTTTTATCTGATATTTAGAAAGATGCAACATTCCCGCATAGGATATATGCTATTCGGAATCCGGGAAAACGCAGAGAGAAGTGAACTTTTCGGTTACAACACTGCATGGATCAGCACACTTGTTTTTGCTGCCGGCGGAGCAATTGCAGGATTTGCAGGAGTTTTGTACGCATCTTGGGGATCATACGTTGTGCCGAGTACATTAGGTACCTCCATATCATTTATCGGAGTGATTATCATTGCTCTGGCTGGAAGATATAGCATTACCGGAGCCACCTTGTTTACTTTTATCTATGTCTGGTTTACCAGATTTTTGGCTTCCCAGGGAAGCGCATATTCTCAGATTGTACAAGGCATTCTGTTGGTATTGATCATGTTGTTTATTCCAAGGGGGATAGGAGAGACAGTTTTTTCGCTTGGAGATATATTAATCGACAAATTGATCCCGAAAAAGAAAGTGAAAAAGGATCAGGTGCAGAAAGAGGTGACGCGCTATGCAGACTGATAATATGATTCTTTCTATTCAAAAGGTAACAAAAAACTTTGGAGCTATCAGTGCTGTTTCTGATTTCTCTATGGATGTTAAGAAGGGAGAAATCCATTGCCTTATCGGACCTAACGGAGCCGGAAAAACAACAGTTTTCAAGATGATAACAGGAGTCTACCCGCCTACCTATGGCAAAATATATCTAAAAGACAGAGATATCACGAATCTTTCGACTTCCAAGAAGATGAAAATGGGGATGTCCATAAAAATGCAAGTTCCGGGTGTCTACTCAGAATTAACACTGAGAGAAAATATAAGGATTGCGGCACAGAATTTTACCGAAGAAAAAATGATAGAGGAGGAAATTGAAAGACTGATTGATGAGGTGGGTATCCGAGATCTGGGAAATCCTAAAGTGAAAAACATGAGCCATGGACAGCAGCAGTGGTTGGAGATTGCAATGGCCTTGGCAGCAAAACCGGAGCTTCTTCTTTTGGACGAGCCTGCAGCAGGTCTTGGACCTGATGAAACAGATTTTACTGCAAATCTTGTTTTGGATCTGAACGCAAAGGGAATGACGATTTTATTTATTGAACATGATATGAATTTTGTGAAAAAGATTGCTCAGAATGTGACAGTGATGAATAATGGCAAATTTTTTGCAGAAGGGGATTTGGACAGCATTTTAAACAATGAAGGTGTTGCAGAAATCTATCTTGGGAAGGAGGCAAAAGTATGCTGAAAACCAAAAATCTTGTTTCCGGTTATGGCAAGGTACCGATACTTCATGGAGTTGATTTTGAAATCAATGAGGGGGAAATTGTTTCGATCATCGGGAGAAACGGTGTCGGGAAAAGTACCTTTATGAAGACGATCATTGGTCTAAACAGCTCCATGAGTGGAGAAATCGAATATTCAGGAGAAATCATCAATAAGAAAAAACCCTTCGAAAGGGCATGGCTTGGCATGGGATACGTCCCGCAGGGGCACATGGTTTTTCCCAATTTAACTGTTTTGGAAAATCTGGAGATGGGAGAACAGATAAGCAAAAATGGATCCTCGGAGTCCAATTATGATTTCATATATGAATATTTTCCGATTCTCAGGGAGCGTAGAACGCAGAAAGCAGGGACGATGAGCGGAGGGCAGCAGGCGATGCTTTCCATTGCCAGAGTTTTGACAGGAAATCCTAAAATCATTCTGTTGGATGAACCGACAGAAGGTGTTCAGCCGAATATCGTTGATGCGATCGGGGAGATCATTCTCAAAATCAATAAGGAATTGGGGATAACGATCCTTCTGGTGGAACAGCATCTCGGGTTGATACAGAGTGTATCGCAAAGAGGATTTGCGATGGACAAGGGTGTGATTGTTGAAAGACTGTCACGTGAACAGATTCATGACTATGAATATATTAAGAAATTTCTTGCTATCTAAGATGATAAGGAGGAGAGGAAGAATATGAAAGATGCGATTAAGATCAGTACGGTGAATTTTCATCCGGAGTGGGGATGCAAGGACAAAAATTTAAACAGAATGCTGGGAATCATTGAAGCCTGTGCCGCAGAAGGGGCCAATCTTATCGTTTTCCCGGAGATGTGTCTTACTGGATATGATGAGGAAGCACAAGAGGTTGCGTTTGAGAAAAAAATGCAGTATCTGAATGCGGAAACAGTTCCGGGAACATCATCTGAGGCGGTAGC
>JAILPF010000423.1 GCA_024699575.1 Acetatifactor sp.
CTTATCCGGTGATTACGCTGGAAAAAGAATGGACGCATCTGGAAACCAGAGAAAATCTGATAGGGAAAAATGCTTCAGAACAGGATGCGTTGAAATTCAGTATTTATGCGAATGTGGATGAGAACTATCCTGCAACATTCATTTGGTGCGGAGATGCTGATTCAGTGGTTCCGCCGAAGAATACTAAGCTCATGGTGGCGGCTTTGGAGGAAAAGCAAATTCCTCATGAATCGTATATCTTTCCGGGAGTTGACCATGGGGTAGGTCCGGGCACGAATACAGCTGCGGAGGGATGGATTAACAGAGCGGTAGCGTTTTGGAGAAAGGAAAGCAAGTAATACCTTAGTCCTTCGATACAAGTTGGGAGGGTGAAAAATGGGAACCAAAAACAAGAGAGCCAAAAGGCTATTCGGATGTATGCTCGGTGGGGTAATTGTGCCGTTTGCACTGCTGGCATGTGGAAAGAAATCGGTGATTGGAAATTCAGATCCGGATGATTCGCGGGGAGATGATATGGTGGTAGAAAACACTGATACATTGGAAGCTGTATCGCCTAAGTTACCGGATTCAACATCTGAGGCAGATGGTGGAAAGCTTACGTCTGTGGGTGGTCCCTATGGACAAATTTCAGTGAAGGTTCCGGCTTCATGGGATTACCGGGCTGTTTCCATGGACGATGATCAGTTAATGTATGGCTTATATGGGCTCATTTTAAGCCCAAACGGTGCTGAGGACGGACAGATAGAACTCTTTTGCACAGACATGTTTGGGGTATGCGGAACAGGGTTAGTGCAGGAGGAAACGACACTGGCAGGAGACATTGCTCGTTTCGGCACATACGATGAACACGAACATTGGGATTTTATTACCTTTGGAAAAGAAAGAACTCAGGTAGTGGCACAACATACGAACTGTGATTCTTGGACGGATGAGATGTGGGAGGAAGCACTTTCCATTCTGGATACCATGCATTTTGATACTGACAAGACCGAGGGTGGTGTGGGAAAGTACATACCTGAGTCGGAAAACGATGAGATTTCAGTTATGATGAGTGTGAAAAAGGTATCTTCCTGCGGACTTGTTGTTTCCTTCCGTCAATATGATGAGAGAGAGACCGGCGAATTGGTATACGGTGAGGGGTATACTTTGGAAAGACTGAATGGTGAGGTCTGGGAAGCTGTTCCGATGGTGATTGATAATGCAGGCTTCCATGACGAGGGATATATAATCCCTGAGAATGGAGAGTCAGAGTTAGCGATAAATTGGGAATGGTTGTACGGCAAACTTTCTCCGGGCACCTATAAGATTACGAAAATGGTGTGGGACAGCGAAGAGGAAGGCTCAAAAACGATGATTCCGGTTTATCCGCTGAGCGTGCAGTTTATCCTTGCTGGTGAGAAATAAGGAATCATACAGAGTTGACGGAAAAACGTTAATATTAATACAAAATATTTGTTGACATCAACTATTAGAATGTGATAATCTATAATCGGCAAAGGAAATTATTCTAAATTCTAAGAATCTTGGGCTACGCCCGTCGAAATCAAAATCCTTGCTAAAATCCCTATAAAAGGCAGGGAGAAGATGCTCTTCCTGCAAAAAAAAATTGAAAGGAAGAGTGAATATCATTTGACATGGGAGAAAAAGATTTAACACAGAAAGCATTGGAAAGCTTCCCGGATGTATTTGCGGATTGCGTGAATGCGCTCTTATATGAGAGTAGTGAGTTGCCGATACCAGACAAGCTAAATCCTGACACGCTGATTCAGGCACCTACGGAGACAATTTATCGTGCACAGGGGAAGAAGTTTCAAAACCAATTTGATGACATTGGAATGTACGAGATGGAGGGTGAGAAAATTGCCTGTCTCTATATGCTGGAGAATCAGACAACTGTTGACAAACGAATGATTCTACGCAAAGTAGGCTACGAGGGTGCTAACTACCGTGCACAGTATGACAAAGAGTGTCTGTATCCGATTATCTGCATGGTTTTGTATTGGGGAAGTGATAGGTGGAAAGCTCCTAGAACTTTGCATAAACTGCTACAGGAGCAGGGGAGAAAGGTTCCGTGTTATGTCGCGGAAAATAAACTTCATGTGTTTGAAATGGCACATCTACCTAAGGAAATTAGGTGGCGGTTTGTAAGTGATATGAGAATCGTAGTGGATTATCTCGCGGAAGGTAGCGATTACAAGCCAACGGCGCAAAAGATACAGCATGTGGAGGCATTACTTGCGATGCTAAAGTCATTGTCTGGAGATGAAAGGTATGAGGAACTGAGTCGAATATTGACTCCGGATGAAAAGGAGGAAATCAGTATGTGTGAACTATTAGATAAATATGAGATGCGAGGACGAAAAGAAGGACGAAAAGAAGGACGAAAAGAAGGACGAAAAGAAGGACGAAAAGAAGGACAGCATCTAAAAGCGTTGGAAATCGCAAAAAAATTATTGGATGTTTTGGACATAGCAACTATAGCGGTGAAAACCGGATTGACAGAGGAAGAGGTACGTAATTTGCAGGCAAAATAATATGGGTGAAGGCTTTAAAAAAATTGTGACATAAATACGCGACAGTGACATGAGGAATGTCTTGTCGCGTATTTTTTGTGGAAGACGCGGACCTTTCATGATAAAATGGAAAATGATATACAATAATGAGGTTTAATTATCTTAATGAATACTGTATGGAGGAACAAGATGAAACTGATTTCATGGAACGTAAATGGTTTAAGAGCATGCTTACAAAAAGGTTTTTTAGACTTTTTTCATGAGATAGATGCGGATGTTTTTTGCCTGCAGGAGACGAAACTGCAGGAGGGGCAGCATGACTTGGAGTTACCCGGATATTATCAATATTGGAATTATGCGGAGAAAAAGGGGTATTCAGGAACTGCGCTTTTTACGAAGAAAGAACCTATCTGTGTTACCTACGGAATCGGGGTAGAGGAGCATGATAAAGAAGGCCGAGTAATTACAGCGGAGTTTGACACCTTTTACGTGGTGACGGTGTACACTCCCAATTCCCAGAGAGAACTGACAAGGCTTGACTACCGTATGCAGTGGGAGGAGGCATTCCTTCAATATTTGAAGAAACTTGAGGAGAAAAAACCGGTTATTTTTTGTGGCGATTTGAATGTGGCGCATCAGGAGATTGATTTGAAGAACCCTAAGACCAACCATAAGAATGCGGGATTTACCGATGAGGAGAGGGCATGCTTTTCCAAGGTGCTGGGAAGTGGTTTTGTAGATACGTTCCGTCACTTTTATCCGACGCTGGAGGGTGTGTATTCCTGGTGGTCTTATATGTTTCAGGCAAGAGCTAAGAATGCCGGTTGGCGCATCGACTATTTTGTGGTGTCGCAATGTCTGGAAGAGAGACTGATGGACGCTAAGATTCACACAGAGATTTTGGGGTCGGATCATTGCCCTGTGGAACTTGATATAGAAGGATAGGAAACGGAATATGAGTCTGCAATTTTGTTTTGGCCCGTCCGGGGCAGGAAAAAGCCGATATTTATATGAAAAAATTATAGAGGAATCTAAACGAAATCCTAAACAAAATTTCTTGATTATTGTGCCGGATCAGTTCACCATGCAGACACAGAAGGATTTGGTTACACTGCATGACAGAGGAGGGATTATGAATATAGATGTCCTTAGCTTTGGGCGCCTGGGACATCGGATTTTGGAGGAAGTGGGCAGACAGGATCTTCCTGTACTGGATGACACGGGTAAGAGCCTAGTGTTGCAAAAGGTGGCAGCGGACTTGAGAGAAGAAATGCCCGCCTTGGGAAGTCTTCTTCAGAAGCAGGGATATATTCATGAGGCAAAGAGCGCTATCTCAGAGTTCATGCAGTATGGAATTGGCACAGAAGATGTGGGGAAACTGATTGAGTATGCAGGAAAACATGGCGCTCTGGTACAGAAATTGAAAGATTTGGAAACGTTGTATCGTGGCTTTGTAGGATATATTCGGGAGCGTTTTATCACCACGGAGGAAACATTGGATGTGCTTAGGCGCTCCTTGGCAAAATCTCATATTTTGCCCGGAAGTGTAGTTGTTTTTGATGGATTTACAGGTTTTACTCCAATACAAAATTATGTCATTCAGGAATTAATGACCATCTGCGATGATGTGATTGTGTCATTGACTATGGGAATTGGCGAGAATCCGTACCTGATGGATGGTGAGCAAAAACTGTTTTATTTAAGTAAAAAGACAGTGGCTTCTCTGGACCGGCTTGCGAGGGAGGCACAGGTGGAACGAAAACAGGATATCTTTATTCTGCCCGGGGTGAGTAATAGGGCAAATCATTGGCAAGCGGTTGGATATCCCGGGTGGCAGGAGCAGTTTGGCGAACAGATCAGGTGGGTAATCAATGAGGAATATCGAACGAAGAATTCACGAGGGCTTGAGTATCTGGAGAAAAGCCTCTTCCGTTATGGGCAGAATATCTATCCGGACAAACCGGAAGATATCAGGATGTTTGAAGCGGATACACCCGGAGAGGAAGTCCATTTAGCGGGGCTGTTTCTTCGAAAACTGATTCAGGAGGAAGGACTTGCCTATAGAGATATTGCAGTCGTTACCGGCAATTTGGAGGAGTATGCACCTTTTGTGGAGAAGGAGTTCAGTGGGCTGGATATTCCCTGCTATATTGACCGTACCAGAGGAGTTGCGTTGAATCCGATGGTGGAGGCAATCAAAAGTGTGTTGGAGCTGTATTTGAAGGACTTTTCCTATGAGGCAGTGTTTCATTATTTGCGCAGCGGTCTGTCAGATATTCCAATGGAAGCGGTGGATGAACTGGAAAACTATGTGATTCAGACAGGAATCAGAGGATACAGGCAATGGAGTCGTCTTTTTACTCACAAGACAAAGGCGATGGGTGAGGATGAGGAGCCGTTACAGCGATTGAATGCTCTTCGTGAGCAGTTTATGCAACAGGTTTCTATGCTCTTCGTGGATAAGAAGGGAAAGGCTTCGTATTTTGTGGAATGCCTTTATGAATTTCTGGTGGATAATGAAGTCCAACAGAAGCTGGCAGATTATGAAAAACATTTTACTGAAGAAGGTGATTTGGGGCGCGCCAGAGAGTATGCACAGATTTATCGCCTGATTATGGAATTGCTGGATCAGGTACACGGCCTTCTGGGTGAGGAAGAGATTACGATGCAGGAATTCTCTGATATTCTGGAGGCTGGTTTTGGTGAGATTGAGGTCGGAACGATTCCGCAGAATGTGGACCGTGTGCTGGTCGGTGATATGGAGAGAACCCGTTTGAGCCAGGTTAAGGTATTGTTTTTCCTTGGAATAAACGATGGGAATATTCCAAAGAATGCTTCAAAGGGCGGTATCATTTCAGACATTGACAGGGAATTCTTAAAAGAGTCCGAGTTGGAACTCGCACCTACCCCCAGACAACAGATGTATATTCAACGTCTTTACCTTTATTTGAATATGACAAAACCCTCTGACAGACTATATTTGTCTTTTGCAAGGATGAATAGAGAGGGGAAGAGTATTCGGCCGGCATATCTGATTGATACAATCAGGAAGATTTTCCCCGGACTTTCTATGGAAGAAGGATTGGAAGACAAAATAGAACGCATGGTAACACCCAGGGAAGGGGAACGATACCTAGCACAGCTGTTGCGATCTTATGTTGACGGAACCCTTCCTAAGGAGGAAGAAGCAGCATTTTATGCTGTATATCAGGCATATGACGGGGAGGAAAGGCAACGATTGCTGACTGAGGCGGCCTTTAGAAGATATGAAGAAAGCGGTCTGTCAAAGGAGATTGCGCGTGCATTGTATGGGTATCGATTGGAAAACAGCGTCACAAGACTGGAAACCTTTGCTGCCTGTGCATACAGACATTTTTTGCAGTATGGACTGACACTCAGAGAACGGGAAGAATTTGGCTTTGAAGATGTTGACATGGGAAATGTCTATCATGGCGTGCTGGAGATTTTCTCGGGAAAGTTATCGGAAAGTGAGTACACATGGTTTGATTTCCCTAGGGAATACGGTGTGACAGCAGTGGCAGAAGCCTTGCAGGCATATGCCGCATCCTATGGGGATACGATTCTTTACAGTAGCGCAAGAAATGCGTACGCTATCCGTAGAATGGAGAGAATTCTTACGAGAACAGTATTTACGTTACAGGAGCAACTGAAGCGAGGTGTTTTCCGGCCGGAGAATTATGAGGTGTCATTCCAGTTCGCAGGCAACCTGGACAGTATTGATGTCACACTTTCAGAGCAGGAGAAAATGAGACTTAAGGGGCGTATTGACCGTATTGATGTTGCGGAAGATAATGAGAATGTATATGTGAAAGTGATAGATTACAAATCGGGAAATCGCAAGTTTGATTTGACAGCTCTCTACTATGGATTACAATTACAGCTGGTTGTTTATTTGAATGCTGCGGTGGAAATGGAGCAAAAAAAGCACCCCGACAAAAATGTCATACCGGGTGCCATTTTGTATTATCACATCGATGATCCCACGGTAGAATCACAGGTTGAGCTTTCCGACACAGAGGTCAATCAGCTCATTTTACAGCAACTAAAGATGACTGGCATAGTCAATGCTTCTCCGGAGGTTGTGGAACGCTTGGATCGAACAATGGAAGATAAATCGGATATTATTCCGGTGGAGAGAAAAAAGGATGGTACTTATTCGGCGAGGTCATCCATCATGACAGGTGAGGAACTTCGGATTGTCTCTGATTATGTAAATAATAAAGTTAAGAATATCGGAAGACATATTCTGGAGGGTGAGATGACAATGAATCCTTATGAACGTGGAACGGAAGAGGCATGTACATACTGTGTTTACAAAAAAGTGTGTGGATTTGACTCATCTATTCCGGGATACAGGAAAAGAACACTGGAAGGGCTTGACAAAGAAGAATTGTTTTCGAAGATGCAGAATTTTGAAGAGTGAAAGGCAGGTTTTTAACCAATGGCAGTACAATTTACGCCCACACAGCAGCGTTGTGTGGATCTTCACGGATGCAATATATTGGTGTCTGCTGCAGCAGGGAGTGGAAAAACAGCAGTTTTAACAGAAAGAATTGTTCAGATGATCTGTGATGAGAAAAATCCTGTAGATATCGACAGATTGCTGGTGGTGACATTTACTAACGCAGCAGCAGCGGAAATGAGAGAGAGAATAGCCTTAAGGATTGCGGATGAACTAAACGCACATCCTGAGTCCGAGCATCTTCAAAGACAGGCGACACTGATTCATAATGCACAGATTACTACTATCGATAGTTTTAGTTTATTCATCATCCGGAATCACTTTAATGAAATTGGTTTAGACCCTGCATTTCGTGTGGCGGATGAGGGAGAGATTAAGCTGATGCAGCAGGATGTGCTGGCGCAGCTTCTGGAGGATGCTTTTGCAGAGGGAAAGCAGGAATTTTTAGACTGCGTGGAGTATTTTTGCCCCGGAGGGAAAGAAAAAGCACTGGAGCAGCATATCTTAAACCTTTCTCGTTACGCGTCAAGCTTCCCGTGGCCAAAGGAATGGCTATTGGAGCGAAAAAACGATTATTC
>JAILPF010000436.1 GCA_024699575.1 Acetatifactor sp.
CATAATCCACGTGCGGAAGCACCTTATCTGCATTTGCCCAGGGGACATTAAAGGCTGTCTCAATTGCCGTGGTATAACCATGGGCATGGGCAAGCTCCAAAAGTCCACTAGTGAAGTCGGGCTGCAATAAAGGTTCTCCTCCGCTAACAGTAATCCCCCCTCCGCTTCCTACATAAAAGGAATAGTCCTGATCCACCTCGTCGATTACCGCACCGACTGTGGTGTCCTCTCCGTATGTAGACAAAGCTCCCGTCGGGCACAGACTGTTGCAAACCGGATTCCACTCCTTTGCCTTCTCCCATGAGATGACCGGCGGAGATGTTTCGTTTTCGGGTGCGGTAAACATCCCCTCCGGGAAAGGTGCTTTTGCGCATTTTCCACAATGTTTAAAACCGACACATTCCTTTCTGTCAAACGAGAATTCTCTGTTTGGAGATATGCTCTCCGGATTACCACACCATTTACAATGAAGCGAACATCCTTTGACAAAAACCGTGGTTCTCACCCCCGGTCCGTCATGATAGCAATAGTGCTGTATATTTATTACACGTCCCGCTATCCCTCTTACCTCATCAATATTTAACATTTTAAGTCTCTTCCTTTTTAGATTACATAAGATCCGGTCGCAGCCTGAAAGGTGTTTAAAACTGCATTCCTATATCGGACAAACTCCTCACTCTTTCTGTCTCGCGGTCTTGGAAGATTTATGTTGAATATTTCATCAATCTCAGCTGGTCTCTGACTCATGACAATAATCCTGTCGGCGAGATATACCGCCTCCTCGATGTCATGTGTAATCATAATCATTGTCGTGTGTTCTGCCTGCCAGATTCGTTCGATTTCCTCCTGAAGAGACATTTTGGTCAGAGCATCCAATGCACCGAACGGTTCATCCAAAAGCAGAATATCCGGTTGCCTTATGAGAGTTCTTGCAATGGCCACTCTATGTGCCATACCTCCCGATAGTTGCCTTGGATAGGCTTTTTTGAAATCTTTAAGTTCCACCTTCTCCAGATATTTATCTGCTCGCTTTGCCAACTCTTCCTTAGAGCCTTTCAGCCCCAGCAAAACATTCTCCTCAACCGTCAGCCACGGAAGTAACCGATGATCCTGAAAGATGACTCCACGGTCCAAGCCGGTTCCTTCAATTCTATTTCCCTCGTAGTTTAAAATATTACCCTCGTAGTTTTTGTCCAATCCGGCAATCAGGCGCAGCAGAGTTGTTTTGCCACATCCACTCGGACCGATAATCACTACTATTTCTCCACTCTTGACCTTCAGACTTACGTCCTTAATTGCCGTCACCGCATTCTCGCCTTCTCCGAAAGTCTTTTTAACCTTTTGAATTCTTAATACATCTCCAATTACAGGTGCCATAATTTCTCTCCTATGCGTTATTCCATCTAAGTGCAACTTTCTGAACAATCCTCAACAGCCTGTCACAGAAAACACCCAGGGCGGCAATCACAATCATAAGAGCAATCAGCCTGTCGGAGAACATAAAATCCTTTGCATTAATCAAAGCGTACCCAAGGCCTGTGAGTCCACCCATCATCTCTGCTGCCACAACTGCCATCCATGCGTTTCCCGCTGAAAGGCGAAGCCCTGTCAGGATGGATACTTCTGCGGAGGGTAAGATGACCTTGCCGATGTATAGCCATTTGGAAAGGCCAAGCACATCTCCCAACTCCCTGTACTCATGGGGCACACTGTGAATTCCCTGAATGGTATTCAAAAAGGTAGGGATCAACACCCCTTGCGCAATGATGATTCCCTTGGAGACCTCTCCGATTCCGAACCAAAGAATCAACAATGGCATCCATGCATAGAGCGGTATCTGACGAATCACGTTGATGACAGGAGATACCACCCTCTCTGCAACCTTATTCAGCCCAGCGAAGATTCCCAGCGAAATTCCCAGAGCAGCCCCAAAAAAGTATCCTCTCAGTACACGAACCAGACTTACCCCCAGATCTCGTGCCAGCGAACCGTTCTTCAGAATCTCGATAAATGCCTCAATCACCTTGACAGGACCCGGAAGGATTACCGCAGTAAACACTCCTGACAATCCC
>JAILPF010000447.1 GCA_024699575.1 Acetatifactor sp.
TCTAATATATTATATTTTACAAAATGATATCTACACAAAATATTCCGGCATTTGCATGGTATGAAATGGTTCCCTGATACTTTTTTACAATCTCCTCTACATTGGTTAATCCTAATCCATGGTAGTTGGTATTTCCTTTTGTTGTTTTTGGTCGCTCCTTAAAAGTCAAACCGGGATTACAACTGTTTTCCACCGTCAATCGAATCCGATTCTGAACATTGGATAAGGTCGTCCTGATAAATCGATTGTCCTCCTGATTCGTGGATGCTTCCAGCGCATTGCTCAATAAATTAGAAAAGACAACACATAAATCAAAAGCATCCATTGATGAGTGAAGAAGCTCCTCCCGTTCAAACTTCCACTCAATTTGCGCTTTCTGAGCCTGTACCTCTGTCTCATTGATAATTGCATCCACAGCGGAAATCCCCGTATACTTTTGCGTTTGCCCCACTGCCAAAGCATTTTGCATCTTTTGCAGGTAGCTTTGAAGCCCTTTCCAATCTTTTTCTTCTGTAAATGTATGAAGTGCCAGCATGTGAGCGTTCAAATCATGTCTGAGTTTCCTTCGTTGCTCATCCTCCATAAGTAACCGCTTAATATGTTTTTCCTGTTCTCCCAGGAAAACATGATATCTCTCATTTTGAATCTGATATTTCATTGCCCTCTTCCAAGAGGACTGATGCCACATAAAAAGGACAATAAACAAATAGGTTCCCAGCAGACTAATCCACTCGAGCAGTTCTCCGGCCTTCTGTGGGATAACAAGATCGTCTTTCATAGCATACTGCCCAAACCCCACCATCATATCCAGACATCCCATTCCGATAAGCAACAGAAAATACTGTGCCGGCGTATGAATTAATTCTTCCTTTTCATGACTCCTTGTAAGATACCCATATCCCCCTAAAACAATAGGTCCAAAACACTCTGCCAGCGCAGACAGCCATGGTGAATCCAAAATCACAAGCTGAGAAATTTGCAAAAGGTTCTCCAGAAGAATCAATCCAAAGACATTAATTACACTGGATATCAAGTACGCAAAGGGTAAGAGTACGATTGATTTCCATCTCTTTCCCTCCGCTAAAAACAGACTGCCAATCACAGTGGTTGCCAACGGAATCCAGGAGTAAATTATTTTCCCATTATGACCTGCACTATATGCCACAGCCTGGACAAGACTTGCGATAGAGAACAGCAGCACATATCCCTTCCAGTCTTTCTTCCATTTAATACCCAATAACACTTCATACGTTAATAAATAGTTTAATACCTCTACAAATAAATACACTATTGCTCCAAGCATTTTCATTCCCCTGTTATCTTTGTTTTCTCAGAAAACTCATGTACATACTTTTGGACTCGTTTGCATAATGTCTTCCAATTGGCAACGTCTCTTTATTACTAAGCGTCACTTTATCATGCTCCCACTTTGCAATATTCTTCAGATTGACAATATAAGATTTATGTATCCGTATCATCGGAGCTTCCTGCATTTTTTCCTGCCATACTTTTAATTTTCCATCCAGAAGTATCGTCTCTTTTTCTGTATGCAGATAAATTAATGGTGTCAGGCACATGGTTCTCAAAAGGTCTCTGTAGGCTTCCTCTAAATCTTGTGTATAATGCATGAATATCATTGCTCCGCCCAAATCAAGGGTGACTAATGCTTCATATCTGTTAACGCGAATAGGATGTCCCGCAATGATCTCTACTTGTGTTTCTCCGAGCAATGTTAATCCTGTTTCATCAAGTTGTCCGCAGAACGGTTGATGATATATCACAGGCTCCCCATACCTGTATTGAGCATTCCACAGTTTTAGAAAAATGAAAACAAAATCATATATATTTTTCCCATCCTGCATTCTCCCCACTATACGATATAAATACTCTTATCGGTTGCAATTGTAAAGTCCACGTGCATCATTCCATTGTTTTCTGCCATTACAAATTTTAGTGGGCAGATATTTTTGAACATACACTTGCAATCCCTGTTTCAACGAATCCATTTTCGCTCCATTCTTAAAAGTTTCCTGTTGATCCTCGCCCAACTCAGGAAAATTGGCACAAATATTAAAAGCAAAATCAGCATATATTGCTCTGCATACAGCTGAGGAAACTTTGTGGTGATGATTATCTGATGATATAGCATATATACCAATATTTCCCCCACGCATAACAATAATATTTCTACTCCCAACAGCATCTTGCTTAGATCCAACACTTGATATGACTTTTCCAGGGTTTTCCACAAGAAGAAATAACTCAATACTATGTACACTCCTATCGTTACACTATTTGCAAAGACTATCTCAAAAAGCGCTCCTGTAACAGTCAAAAAAAGCACGCAGTAAATCATTTTTTTCCGATATTCCAATGCATTGATTAAAAACTCTTCGTCTCGCACAATCTTATATGCTTCAATCATAGTTGAAATCTCATCCATCGATTTTGACGCATAATCCCTTAAAATACTTTCATGTAATATAAAGATCCCTCCCCCCCCTACAATCCATACAGCACTTAACAGTAAAATAGACTTGATATCTCGCGGCAACATCGTCACAACACAAACTGCTGCTAAATATTCGAAAACTGCAGTTCCAAATATCACACAGTATTTGTAGTAATACTGTTTTTTCATTGGATCACTCCACTTGCTGATATGTTCTGTCATCATAACAAACACTGTCAGCATGGCCAACATTATAATCCACAACACTATTCCGTTTTTGACTTGAAACCGAAACCCATACTTATAAACAAAAAAAATGAATGCGTATAGAAGTAGCATCCATATAAAGTCTATGAACCTTCTAAGCTTTAATTGGAATCCAATAGAGTAAGTCTTCATTTTGCTCCTCAATCAGGAGTCCCGTTTACACGAGACTCCTGCAATAATTAGTTAATTCTTGCGGCACAATTGATATAGGGAGTGAACCAGCTAAAATCAAGTGTGACATCCATTCCTTTCTGGTAAACAGCCTCTTTAAGCAATCCAGAAGCGATTCTTTCAGCACTTCTCACAATTACAACTCCGCCGTATGCAGCAGCAATCCAGCCCACTACAGGAACAGATGCAAGTACCGCGGTAATCCCGCCTGCACCTACAGTTGAAATTAACGCTGCGACTGTAGGAACGTTCATAGCCGCCGTTGCTCCAATTGCAAAT
>JAILPF010000452.1 GCA_024699575.1 Acetatifactor sp.
GAAATAACAGTACAGGGTGGAAGACCTCTGTATGGCACAGAATTCACAATTCCTACCGATCGTATCGTGGCGGGGACTTACCTGTTTGCCACTGTTGCGACGGGAGGTTGCACTCTTTTGGAGCATGCGCCTGTTATGCAGCTTGATGCCACAATCCGTGTTGCTGAGAAAATGGGAGCAGTTTGCCATATCTGTAGCGAGGGTCTCTTTATTCAGGCACCCGAGAGACCAAAGGCTGTGGAGATAATTTCTACAGCACCGTATCCGGGGTTCCCTACAGATTTGCAGTCGATGGCGTTGGTGACAGCCACATTGGCAGATGGCATGACGGTAATCCGTGAGAACATTTTTGAAAACCGTTTTCGAATTGTTGATGAGCTGATGAAAATGGGAGCTAATATTCAAATGATGAATGCAGGCTGTGCGCGAATCGACGGAGTGGAGCGATTAAAAGGAACGACAATGACTGCAAGGGAGTTGCGCGGTGGTGCGGCACTTTTAATTGCAGCAACGGCGGCAAAGGGAAAGAGTACGATAAGCGGCTGTAAATACATTTACAGAGGATACGAGAGAATTGAAAATGACCTCAGAGAGTTAGGAGCGAGGATTGCTGGTGTATAGAAACGGAAAGAAAACATGGATAAAGATACTGATTGTATTTGTTGGAATTGCTTTGATTTTTGGAGTGTTATTATATCTTAAGGAAACATATACAATCAAAACAGTCTATGTAGAGGGAAATTTGCATTATTCAGAGGATGAAATCAAGTCAATTGTCATGGATGGACCATTTGGTGACAATTCCCTGTTCCTTTCATTTAAATATAAGAACAGGGGAGCGGAGGATATCCCGTTTGTCGACGTGATGGATGTAAGCATTTTGTCCCCGGATACGATTAAGATTACAGTGTTTGAAAAGGCACTGGCGGGCTATGTCAAATATATGGATACCTATATGTATTTTGACAAGGATGGATATGTGGTTGAAAACTCTGCCATAAGAACTGTCGGCATTCCACAGATTACAGGATTGCAATTCGATCATGTCGTATTAGGTGAACCGCTGCCGGTCGAGAATCAGGAAGTTTTTGGAACAATTTTAAAATTAACCAAATTGTTGAATAAATATGATTTGTCAGCGGACAAGATTTATTTTTACGCTTTTTCGGAAGTGACCATGTATTTTGGCAATGTGAAGGTCGCGCTTGGCAGCGATACTGCCAATTTGGAGGACAAGATTATGTTGCTTCCGGAATTCCTGCCGGACCTCGAAGGAAAGAGCGGAACGCTTCAGATGGAGACCTATGAGGAGGGGAATGCAAAGTTCACTTTTAAGCCGGATGCGAGTTAAAAAAAGCTATGCAATTTCTAAAAAAATATGTTGATTAATTTGTAAAATAATTATATGATAGTTTATGTGAAGTTAATTAGATGGAGTAGAATACTCTGTTTTGAAAGAGGAGGATTTACCCTTGCTGGAGATTAAGACGAATGATGCTGAATCTGCTGCTAAGATTATCGTTGTTGGTGTCGGCGGAGCAGGTAATAATGCTGTAAATAGAATGATTGATGGTCAGATTGACGGTGTAGATTTTATTGGAATGAATACAGATAAGCAGGCTTTGCAGTTGTGCAAGGCACCGAAGCTTCTTCAGATTGGCGAGAAGCTTACAAAAGGACTTGGTGCCGGTGCGAAACCTGAGGTTGGTGAGAAGGCTGCCGAGGAGAGTACAGAGGAGATTTCAGCTGCATTGAAAGGTGCGGATATGGTATTTGTCACTTGCGGTATGGGTGGCGGAACCGGTACAGGAGCTGCTCCTGTAGTGGCCAAGCTTGCAAAAGATATGGGTATTTTGACTGTCGGAGTAGTGACCAAGCCTTTCCGCTTCGAAGCAAAAGCCCGTATGGTGAATGCTCTCGGCGGTATTGAAAGAATCAAAGAGAATGTAGATACCTTAATTGTGATTCCCAACGATAAGTTGCTTGAAATTGTTGACAGACGTACGACGATGCCGGAGGCTTTAAAGAAAGCGGATGAAGTATTGCAGCAGGCAGTACAGGGAATTACTGATTTGATTAACGTTCCTTCTGTTATCAATCTGGATTTCGCAGATGTTCAGACTGTAATGAAGGACAAGGGTATTGCACATATCGGTATCGGAGAAGGCAAAGGTGATGATAAGGCTCTTGAAGCTGTTAAGATGGCTGTGGAAAGTCCTTTGCTTGAGACAACTATTTCCGGTGCAACCCATGTGATTATTAATGTTTCCGGAGATATTACACTGGCAGATGCCGCAGATGCAGCGGATTATGTTCGTGAGCTGGCAGGAGAAGAGGTAAATGTTATCTTTGGTGCTATGTATGATGAGACTAAGGCAGACTCCTGTACAATTACTGTAATTGCGACCGGCCTTGAAGATGTTTCAAGTAATAATGTGCAGACCAGAATGGGCGCCGGTGCATCTTATCGTCAGCCGACAGCACATATTACACCCAGTTCATTGAAGGGAATGGCATTTCAGCCTTCTTCAACAGGAACTGCTCAGCCGGGTGTACAGCCGACGGTTAGACCGATTTCAGGAATTCAAAAGCCGACGGATATCCGTAGTTCTGTCGAGGAGAAATCCTTGAAGATTCCTGATTTTCTTCAGAGAAAATAATATTTGATTTCAGTGAACCTGTCCCGTTTGGGGCAGGTTTTTTTGTTGCAAATTTTTGGATAAAAAAAGAAAATCCCCCTTTCTTTTTTGACAAAATTTGTGAGACCAGAGAGGTATAATGAGTGTGAAAGGAAAGAACACTATGTATTACGAATTATACTTCGACAGTCTGTTCGCAGTTAACTTTTTCATGAATCTCTGCGCTCTGCTATTGGCAGAGCAGACGCTTTGGTGTGTGGGAAAGAAGAGTAGATTGATTATGGGGGCTTTGGCAGGGGCAACTTTTTATTTTGTGCCTTTTCTGGTCGACGGGTTGGGCAGGATTGGGCAGGTGATAATAGGAACCATAGGTGTGCTTTTTGTTATATTTATTGCATTCCCAATCCCTGATTTTCACTCTTTTATTTTAGTTTTAGAGCGTTTTTTTTATTATACATTTTTGTTGGGTGGAATTTGTCTTTTGGGAGATAAACTCTTTAGAGGAATATGGGGAAAAGTTGGGAGTGGAGTTCTGTTCTGCATTATCTATTCGGGAAAGAGAAAAAGGGGGAAAAGGAAGGAAAATCTGTGCAAGGTTACCTTGATTTGCGGAACAAATAAGCTTGTGCTGAATGGGTTTATAGATTCCGGAAACAGTCTGGTGGAACCGATTAGCGGAAAACCGGTATCGATTGTGGAAAAAGGGATTCTGCAAAATTTGTGGAGTGAGGAGCCGTTATATAGAGCGGTGCCTTATCATAGCATCGGGAAACGGAGGGGAATACTAAAAGGATATTGTGTCCCGGAAATCAGGGTGGAGGCGCAGAATGGGGTGAAAATATGCAAAAATGTGTACCTTGCAGCGTGTGAAGAATATGTAGCGTTAGATGAAAGCAAATTGGGAGAGGAGCAAGTGCGTGTGATATTAAATCCGGCTCTGCTTTATGAAAAGAAAGAAAGGAAGAGAAGAGTAATATGATATTAAAAGTAGCCGTTCCGGGGAAAATGCAACTTCGGATTGTGAGACGTGAAAAACGCATTTTTAGTAAAAAAGGTGAAATTCATTACATAGGTGGTGCGGATGTATTGCCACCTCCGCTGGAAACAGAGAAAGAAAATAGCGTAATCAGCGATTTGGGGACAGAGTATGAGGATGAAGCGAAGGCTATTTTGATTGAACACAATCTCAGACTGGTGGTATATATCGCTAAAAAGTTTGATAATACAGGTGTCGGTGTCGAGGATTTGATTTCAATCGGAACAATTGGATTGATCAAATCTATCAACACATTCAATCCACAGAAAAACATTAAGCTTGCAACCTATGCTTCCAGATGTATAGAGAATGAGATATTGATGTATTTGAGGAGGAACAGTAAAACCAAGCTGGAAGTATCTATCGATGAACCGCTGAATGTAGATTGGGACGGAAATGAGCTATTATTGTCTGATATTCTGGGAACGGAGGAAGATGTAATCTACCGGGATATGGAGACGGAAGTGGAGCGTAAGCTTCTTATGGGGGCAATCGAAAAATTGTCGGAGAGAGAAAAGACAATTATAAAACTCAGATTCGGCTTGGACAATAGAGATGGAAATGAGATGACACAGAAGGAGGTAGCGGGTTTTTTGGGAATCTCACAATCTTATATTTCACGTCTGGAAAAAAAGATAATGAGACAGTTGAAAAAAGAGATGAGTAGTCACATTTAAGCTTGGCAAGAGTGGGGAAAATGTTATATACTTATAGAGTATTGTCAGAAAGGTTTGATAGAGCAAATGATAGTTCGTGAAGATATATTGTCCATGGAATATTTGAAGAAAACAGAGTTTACCGGTTGCCATAAAGGAATGCGTTATCGTCTGGAAGGAGTTTCGGATGCTGAGGGCGGGAAGAAGCTGAGGGTGACTGTGTGGCCGGAGCCGTTTAATTTTTTAAAAACACCGGATAGCGAGAAAACAAGCATGATGTTTTCCTTTGATGAGGATGGAGTTGTTGATGCTGTCGCGTGGATGAACGATCGGCTGTTTGAAGATAAGGATAAATGGGAGCATGCTTCAGAAAACTGGATGAATTATACGCTTGACTGACAAATACTTATCTGAAGTGTTTGGAGAAATAAAATGACGAAGTATATTATAAAGGATTTATCTGCAGTGTTCGGCTATCTTCCCTATGGTGTGGCCGGAGGCGTGCTTGCTTTTGTTGTGCTTTCTCTGTTGAATTCTTTGCGGTGCAAGAAAGGAAAACGCCTGTTTTCGGTTCCGGCGGGGACACTGTTTTTTATGTATATTGTGATTATGCTGTTTATCACATTTTTGTCCAGAGAGAGTGGAAGCAGAGTCGGAGTGGATATGGAACTGTTTTCCACGTGGGGAATTAACAAGAGAAACAATGCATATGTGTTGGAGAATATCATGCTCTTTGTACCTTATGGGTTTCTGGGAGCGTGTACGCTTTTGACAGCCAGAAATTTTTTCCCCTGTCTGTTTCTGGGATTGTTTACCAGTGTGGAAATAGAATACATGCAGATGGTGACGAAACGAGGCTTTTTCCAGATTGATGATATTTTGACCAATACTCTTGGAGCGGTAATCGGATACTTCATTTTTATGATGATTTTTGGGCGAAAAGCCCGTGAAAAAGAGGGAAATCTACATTGGTCCGTCCGGGTTTTTCAGATACCGACGATATTATTGTTGATTGCAATTATGCTGTATCTTATTGCTGTGACAGGTATCTGCCCGACGGATGCGGAAGGATGGCTTAAGCCGTTAGATGCCCTCGCATGGCGCGAAGTGCATTTTTTTCCAGACGGGACACCTGGGCTTGAGAGATACCGATAAAATCAGCAACCTCCATCTGTGTTTTCCCTTCAAAGAAGCGCAACTGGATGATTTCACGTTCTCTGGGACTTAATTTTTTCATGGATTCACTGAGGGAGAGATGTTCAACCCACATCTCTTCCTTGTTTTTCTTGTCGCTGATTTGATCCATCACGTAGAGAGTATCTCCACCATCTGTAAAAATAGGCTCATAGAGACTCATGGGGTTTTGGATTGCATCCATGGCGTAGGCAATATCTTCTTTGGATATGCCGATTTCAGCGGAAATCTCCTCGATAGTAGGCTCCTTCAGATTTTTACGCATTAGGGCTTCCTTGGTGTAAATTGCTTTATACGCGATATCTTTCAAGGAACGGGATACACGGATGCTGCTGCTGTTGTCCCGCAAAAATCTACGGATTTCTCCAAGAATCATAGGGACTGCATAAGTGGAAAATTTTACCTGGAGCGTGGAATCGAAATTATCAATCGCCTTGATCAGACCGATACATCCGATTTGAAATAAATCGTCTACATTTTCGTTGGTAGAAGAAAAACGTTTAATCACACTGAGTACAAGACGAAGATTCCCTTCAATATAAGCCTCTCTTGCTGATAAATCCCCTTCCTTAATTCTTTCAAAAAGTGCTTCCTTCTCCGCAGGTTTTAAGAGAGGAAGCTTTGCTGTATTCACTCCACAGATTTCTACTTTCCCCAAAGCCATTTTATTGCCTCCTTCAATGTTGTATTGGTAGTATTGGCATAAAATATTGAGGATATACTTAATTGTTGAGAAAAGGTCTACAATCACACCTTATTGAAATATGATATTAACAAAAGTGTTGCGGGGAAAACGCTATGCTCTACTCAGAACTAAAATGTAAGGATGTCATCAACATACGTGATTGCAAAAAGCTTGGCAGAGTTTGCGATTTGGAATTTGATGAATGCAACGGATGCATCTGTAAAATAATGGTTCCCGGAGAAAGTAAAATTTTGAATTTTTTGAGATGCGATTCGGAGATTTCCATCCCGTTTTGCGATATTAAACAGATTGGACCCGACATAATTTTGGTTGACATCAAGTGCTGACTTAAATATAATTATCGTAACGGGATAAGGCAGGAGGTAGCATACATGAAGTGTCCTTTTTGCAGTCATGAGAATACGAGAGTTATAGACTCCAGACCGGCTGAAGATAATAATTCTATCAGACGTAGAAGAGTCTGCGATGAATGTGGTAAACGATTCACCACATATGAGAAGATTGAGACAATTCCTCTGATTATTATCAAGAAGGACAATAACAGAGAGACCTTTGACCGCGCTAAAATTGAGGCGGGAGTACTTCGTGCATGCCATAAGAGACCGGTCAGCGCTCAGCAGATTACCACTCTTGTAGATGAGGTGGAATATGAAGTGTACAATATGGAGGAGAAAGAGATTCCAAGCCAGATTATCGGTGAGCTTGTGATGAACAAGCTGAAAGATTTGGATGCGGTAGCTTATGTTAGATTTGCGTCTGTTTACCGTGAATTTAAAGATATCAATACATTCATGGATGAGTTAAAAAATGTGTTGAAATAGTGTAGTATGCAAAGCAGCTCGGTGTGAGCTGCTTTTTTATGTGCATTTATTTGTTTGTGTGTGTAAAATGACGGAGCGCGAGCAGGTAAAGAAGACAGAGTAAAAGCTGGCTTGCCAGCATTCCCCAAAGATAACCTTTGATACCAAATTTAGGGACGAAAAAAAGTACAAAAGATAGTCTGACTAACAGGCAGCTTACATTCATGAGAAATAGTCTTCCGGCCATGCCCAATCCTTGCAGAATGCTCGATAATGTGGTGTCAAGATAGATAAACGGGCAGATGAATCCCAAGGTTGTTATAAAGTGACCGGACAGGGTACTGTGAAAAAGAAAATTCCCAATGGTTTTTCCCATGACAGTAAATCCTAACATGCAGAG
>JAILPF010000459.1 GCA_024699575.1 Acetatifactor sp.
ACCAGATGGCGTTGATGTTCGTACAGGTGGCTGTTACCGTTCCACGTTACATTATTATCGTAAGAATGGGAATGATTGATACCTGGGGAGCACATATCTTCCCACTGATAGCAATGCCTATCGGCATCTTCCTGATGAAGCAGTTTATCGATGATGTGCCGGATGCTTTGATGGAAGCTGCTTATGTGGACGGTGCAGGAAACTTTACGGTTATCCGCAAGATTATCATTCCGATGACCAGACCTGCGATTGCCACAGTTGCAATCTTGACATTCCAGTCCGCCTGGCAGGCAACGGAGGCTTCCAACAATTTTATCAACAGCGATGTTATGAAGACCATTTATTATTATTTGAATGCATTGCAGACCAACAATGCAGTTGCGGCAAAGGGTGTGGTTGCAGCAGGTACCATTCTTCTGTTCCTGCCGAACCTGATTATGTTTATCTGTATGCAGTCAAGGGTAATGAGCACCATGAGCCATTCCGGTATTAAATAAAGGGAGGGAAGCAGACTAGATGAAAAGATTAAAATATGCAGTAACTGCATTGCTCATGTCAGTAATCTGGCTTGGAAATTCTGTTGTGACACAGGCTTCCCAGACCACCAGCTATACTTATACTATCATTGACAGAGAAGATAAGAACGGGAACTTTTACTATACCCGTACGCAGGATGCATATATTCCGGAGCGTACCATTACCAAAATGGGATTGAATGCACCGGAAGATATGTATATTGATGATGACAACGTGATGTTTATTGCCGATACCGGCAATAAACGAATTGTTACTTATGATATCGATACGGATATGGTAACAAATGATTTTACTTATCCGGAGTTCCAGACACCCAAGGGAATCTGTGTGACGAAGAACGGGAACATTTATGTAGCGGACAGCAAGGCGAAGGCAGTCTTTGTCTTTGATAAGAATTGGGAACTGATTCAAAAAATCGAACGTCCCACTGTTCCATCCTTTGGGGAAACTCCATTTGAACCATCCAAGCTTGCCGCTGATGAGAGCGGTAACATCTATGTGGTTGGCGAAGGTGTATATAGTGGTGTCATCCAGCTGTCCGATGCTGGAGACTTCCATGGATTTTTTGCTGTCAACAAGGCCAATTTGAGCCTGTTCCAGAAGATTCAGTCCGTAGTCTTTACAAGAGAGCAGCTTGCAAGACTGGTTGACAGAAACCCGACAACCTTTGCCAATGTGGCGCTGGATAACAGAGGAATTGTATATACCGTCACATTGGGAAGCAGAATGGACCCGATCAAAAAACATAAGACTAACGGAAGCAATATGTTTTCCAACCCGGTATTTGGCTACAGTGATATTTCAGATGTCTGGGTGGATGACAATCTCTTGATTTATACGACATCCAAGACGGGATATATTGATGTCTATACTCCTGATGGAGAGATGATCTTTGAATTCGGTTCCTATGTTTCCAATCTGGATGTAGCAGGTTTGTACACATCTTTGTCTACTATGGCAGTAGATAATTATGGGCATATCTGGACCATTGACGGAATCAAAGGATATGTTCAGTCCTATAGCCCCACCGAGTATGCAAAACAGGTATATCAGGCATTGAACCTGTACGAAGGTGGATATTATGAAGAGTCTCTGGCAGTCTGGGATGATGTGTTGGCATTGAACCAGATGTCGGTGATTGCGCATAACGGTATCGGTAAGGCATATATGTCAAAATACGATTACGAATCCGCTATGGAGCATTTTGAGGTAGCAGGTAACCACAGCAAATTCTCCGATGCATTCTGGGAATTACGTAACGTTTGGCTGCAGAATTATCTGCAATACTTCCTGATCGCAGCACTTTTGATTTACCTTTGCATTGTTCTGGTACATAAGCTCGATAAAGAGGGCAAGGTAAAACAATGGAGAGCAAATACCAAGGCAAAGATGATGTCCTCCAAAGGATTGGGAGACACCTTGTATGCCTTTACAACAGCGAGACATCCTTTGGATTCCTACTATGATATTCGTGTGGGCAAGAAGGGAACGGTGCTGGGTGCATCTATTCTCTATGTGCTGTTGTTCGTTGCTTTTATGCTTTATATGCTTGGTAAAGGATTTATCTATCAGTATGTAGATGTCCAGGATTTGGATATCAGTTCTATCGTGGTAGGCTTCTTTGCCATCATCATTCTGTTTGTAATATGTAACTATCTGGTAACCTCCATCAATGATGGTCAGGGTTCCCTGAAACAGGTATACATGATACCGGCATATGCAAGCATACCGTTGACATTGGTACTTTTCGGAATCACCATTGTGTCCTATGTAGTAACTACCAATGAAGCATTTTTCCTGAGCGTAGCACTGCTAATCGGAGCAGTCTGGACGGGAATCCTTCTTTATATCGGACTTTTGACTGTGCATAACTACACAGCAGGTGAGACGATTAAGTCCATTATTTTGACATTCCTGTTTATCTTCATTGTTGTGGTGGTCATCATGATTGTTACAATTATGTGGGATAGAGTCTGGAGCTTTGTAAGTACACTGGGAGAGGAGCTGACACAGAATGTATTCTAAGAGTAAGAAGAAAATAACTGCATTACTGCTTGCCGGTAGCATGGTCTGCGGCATCTCTGTGCCCGCGATGAACGTCCAGGCCGCTTACATTGATACAAGCCGTGATACCGCGCCTGCGGAGGAAGCAATTGAGATTTCTGAGCAGAGTGTAGATGAATTTGACAAATTATATGAAACAGACAGTGCAGTATACTATTTCCGCGATGACAGAGACATTATCGCTGTTTA
>JAILPF010000524.1 GCA_024699575.1 Acetatifactor sp.
ATTTGCAAAAAAAGCAGGTGCTTTTTTGTGTATGGAACAATTTGTTCGTTTCAGAAATTTCTGTCAGTTGAAATCAAGGAGGTAATTATTGTAAACTGAGCGCATCCGAAAAAGCAGTAAATGCTTTTGCAGGAGGATGACCGGTCAGAAAGAATAAAGTAAAGGAAGAAGGAGTTATGAGACACAAGAAGACCCTTATTGCAAAATATGGGCGCGGAGTAATAAAGGAAAACCTACAAGTGTATGCAATGATGCTTCCAACTCTGATTATTATTTTGATTTTTTGCTATTTCCCGATGTATGGTCTGGTAATTGCATTTCAAGATTATGTTCCGGGGGCAGCTTTTTTCGGAAAGGATGTCAAATGGGTTGGACTGAAATGGTTTGTTGATTTTGTTTCAGGACACTATTTTTGGAGACTGATTAAGAATACGTTGGTACTTAGCGGGTTGAATTTACTCTTTGGATTTACGGCTCCCTTATTGTTTGCGCTGCTGCTTGATCAGATTAGACATAAGAGATTTAAAAAGTTTGTGCAGACAGCAAGCTACATGCCGTATTTTATCTCTACAGTCGTGGTTGCCGGAATGGTGATTTCGTTCATTGACAAGGATGGGCTGATGACTTCTGTACTGACATTGTTTGGTATGGAACAGGAGAATTATCGCAATAACTCGGATGCATTCCCGTGGATATATACATTCACGAATGTCTGGAAAGGGTTTGGCTTTGGAAGTATTTTATACTGTTCCATCATTTCATCCATAGACCCGGGGCTCTATGAGGCGGCAAAGCTGGATGGAGCAAATCGTGCACAGCAGGTTTGGCATGTAACCCTTCCGGGACTTAGAGCGGTGATTGCGATTAACTTAATTACAACAGTTGGAGCAATTCTTGGAGCAAACACAGAGTTGATTCTTCTTTTGTACACTCCGGCAACGTACAATGTTGCAGATGTAATAGGGACGTACACCTATCGTCTGGGAATTTTGGAGGGACAGTATAGTTACACGACTGCAGCGGGACTATTTACCTCAATGATAGGCTTTTTGCTTACCTATATTGCCAACAAAATCAGCAATAAGCTGTCGGGCTATGGCCTTTGGTAGAATAAGGAGGGTAAGCAGATGAAAAAGAAAAAACAAATCAGGGAAGGAAATCCTGTGGCAACTGCAGTTATGTATCTATTGGCGATTGGCATCACATTCATTGCAATGTACCCCATGTACTATGTACTGATTTTGTCTCTAAGCGCACCGGAATATGCTGCAACTATGAGGGTATATACAGTCCCAAAAGGATTTTCACTGGCAGCATTTAATGCACTTGTAGGGGACAACAAAATGTGGAGAGCATATTTCAATACCATATTTTATGTAATTCCCACTACAATATTGATGGTTTTAAACAGTACAGTAGTTGCATATGGCCTGAACTATAAAAAGTTGATTGGACGTAAATTTTTGACGATGTTCCTGCTTATTCCTATGTATTTTTCAGGAGGAATGATTCCATCATTTCTATTGATGGTTCGATTGGGATTGTACGATAGTCCGCTTTCACAGATTATTCCGGCTTGTTTTTCTATCTGGAATATTATTCTGGTAAAAGCTTATTTTCGGTCGATTCCGGAATCTTTATCAGAAGCAGCCAAAATGGATGGTGCAAGTGTTTTTCAGGTGATGGTTAGAATTATGATACCCTTGGGAAAACCTATCTTTGCTGTGATTGCGGTGTATACTATTGTAGGAGTATGGAACAGTTGGTTTAACGCTTTGCTGTATCTGCCACATACACAATGGCAGCCACTTCAAATGTATCTCAGAAGAGTACTGGTGGAATCCGGTAAAGAGTTAAATCAGATTTTGGACGCAGCTGCAGCCAAGGAGATGGCTATGCGTAGGCTCTCCAATGCACAACTGAAATATGCTATGATTATATTTACTACCTTACCGGTTCTTTGTACCTATCCTTTTTTTCAAAAATATTTTATAAAGGGAATGGTATTGGGGTCATTGAAAGAATAAAAATTATGAGGAGAATGGTATATGAGACATATAAGAAAAGGACTTGCAGTTATTTTGACTGTGTTGATGGCATGCCTGTCTGTTGTAGGCTGTGGTAATGCACCGTCAGGGGAAACAGGAGCCATTGATAGTGTCAAAAAGGTCACTACTGAGGACGGAAAGACTATAAAGACAATTAAAATTCTGGGAATTGACAGCAGCGGTACAGACGACTCCGGCAATACTGTTTATTTGTCAGATTGGGTGAACGGGGACAGTAAGCTGTGGGAAAAACTTACTACAGACTTGGAAGAACGGGGTATCAGACTGGAATTGGATTTGATTCCGGGTGACCAGTATGATACAGTAATCCAAACACAGATAGCAGCAGGACTTGACTGCGATTTTGTCAATATTACCAGTGTGGACAGCAGCACAAGAAACAGCATGATTCAACAGAAAAAGCTTTTACCCATCAACGAAATCTGGGACAACTATTCCAACGGTAATGCCAAGAAATATTATACGGATGGTCCGGGGGCTGACTGCGTAAAGCTGAGCAGACAGGAGGACGGTAATGTCTACTGGCTTTCCGCAATCACTGTTGGCGATTATAAAGGGAGTGAATGGGGCTCTTTTACAGGGGCAATGATTAGGCAGGATTGGTTAAACAAGTTGAATCTGAAAATGCCTCAGACAACGGATGAACTTTTTGACGCATTGAAGGCTTTCCAGGAGAAGGATGTCAATGGGAATGGAGAGAAGGATGAAGTTGTCAATATAGGACTCGATGGTTTTAACAATGGAATTGCTCAGTTCTTCGGACTTGGTACAGATATCTGCTATATTGACTATGAAACAGGAAAGGTCAATTCGCCATGGTATCAGGAGGGAATCAAGGATTATATTCAGTTTATGAAGGAACTCAATGATGCAGGTCTGCTGGAGACATCCGGACAGGGAGATGAGAAGAAAGCTGAAAATAAAGTTTCTTTTATGAATAACTGGATGGGAGAAACCTGGGAGGAAGCCGGTATTCATGTTGGCGAAGAGGAAGCTGCTCCCTATTTCGTAAGTCTGATATGTCAGGGTGTGGAAGGAATCGATCCACTGGTAGTACGACAGAATGGGGTTCAGAAGGGTTTTTATGAGTATGCTGTTACGTCAAATGCAGATGAGGAGGCAATCGGCATTTTGCTGGATTATCTTACCACAGAGGAGTATAGTGTTTTAGCTGATTATGGTATTGAAGATTACACCTACAGAGTAAATGATGAGGGTAAAAAAGCAAAAATTACCGGAAGTGATATCAGTGAAGTGCAGATTATGTCTAAAATTCCTGCTCTATGGGTTAATGACGGAATCCTTCCAAGGTATGAAAAAAATGACCGTGTGCAGGAACTTGCAACTATTGTAGAGGCTGGAAAGAGTTTAGGATATTCTGAAACAGGATATGCAGAAAAGGCTGCCGTTTTGCAAGACATCTATGAACATCCGGAACAATATCATTTCGCAGTTATGGAGTTAGAGACCAATCTGGCTGCAGCTACCAATGAAGAGGTGGCAAGAACAGTGGAAATCAGGACAGATTTGGATACATATTACAAAGAGCTTTTGACGAAGCTGATACTTGGGCAGGCGGATATGGACGATTGGGATACCTATATTTCCGACATGAAATCGTTAGGACTGGATGAGTTAATATCCATTATTCAGGCCAGACGTGATCGTTTGAAATAAGAGATTTAACAAAGCAGTAAGGTGGGGATTATGATTAGCAGGGCAAAGAATTCCATGGTTAGAAAGATTTTTATTGCATATTTTCTGGCAACAGCCTTTCTTATGACAACTGTGTTTGCATTTTTTTGTACGCAGAGCTTTTCCGGTAAAGAAGCGGAGAGAGTCCAGCAGTATCAATATAAAAATAATTTGCTGACGCAGGTGATTGATGAGAAGTTTTCTTACGTGGAGAGAGTAGCTACGCAAATCAGAACCAGTAACTGGGTTAAATATGCCGGGTCAGACGCACCGATTCTGTATGAAAGATTAGATTCTTTTCAAAAGAAAGACATTTGCAAGATGATTGGCAACTCCAATGATTTATTTGGAGTTGCCAAATCAACGGCGGTCATTTTCCCCAAAAAGAATCTTGTGATTGATAAGCTTTCTTTTTGGGAGAGCGAGTCCTATTTTAAATCCATTGGGTTATACCCGGAAATGCTTGGGGAATTGGAGGAATTGCTTAAGAATCAGTATACTACGCAGATTCTATTCACAAATGAAAATATATACGCGGATAATCATAGCTTTATTATTGCAAAACGTTTGCGATTTCAGGACAAAGCAGAGATTTTGTTCATCTATGTAGACGGGAAACAATTTGACAAATTTATTTCAAATAGTTTCCCTGAGATGGAAGAATTTGAAATCCTTTATGAAGAGATGCCACTGTATACTTATATGAATTCAAATGAAGAGAGCCGGGATATATTCTACAAGCAGGTGGAACCATCAAATCTTTACAATTGGTCATACCATTGCACCTGGAGAATGGGAGAGAGTATTGCTTCCCTGTTCTGGCTTTACTTTGGTGTTGGATGCCTTGCCTTATTAGTACCGGAACTGTTGATAGCATATTTACTTACTTTGTTAAGTCAGCGAACTGTTTTTAGACTGGCAGAAAAAATGGGATTAAAAAAGCAGTATGAGGAGCATGGGATGGATGCCATCGAGTCTGCGTTCTTGAAATTAAGTAACGAAAAAAACTGGATGGAATGGCAGGCGAATCAATATTATGCCATTGCACATGAAGGCTTTATCTTAGGACTTTTGCGAGGAACATTCCAAGTGGAGATGATGGAGACTTATTCTGAAAAGTTTAATTTGCAGTTTAACAATGAGATGGATTATCAGGTTTTGGCAATAAATGATATAGATAATCAGGAGGGAAAGGATTATACAAATGCACTGCTGGAACTGCAAATACAATGTTATCATAAAAAAATGTCAATTGTAGTGTATCAGAGAGAGCAGATACACTTGATTATTTTATCAACTTTATCCGGGATGGAGGATTTGTACCGGCAGGAGGAGCAAATTAAAGTTTTTCTGGATGAAATATTTACGGATATGGAGTTAGAGCTGGTTTGCGGAACGCCCTGTCATGGTCTGGCCGGTATCAGCCGGTCTTATCAGAGTGTGAAGAAAAAGCTCACAATGATGGATTCGACCACACAGATTTTATATTACTATCCGTTGGATGCAGAACTGGCGTTGGTGAATGATATGCGGATTGGAAATTTTGAAGCCGCAGAAAAGATTCTCAGGGAAATCCATATGGAAAACAGTAAAAGAGGACTCTCCTTTATTGAAAATCTGCATGTGATTCAGATGCTTTTTGAAGTACTTTGCCGTTTCGCAGAGGAAATACAGTTGGATAAAAACAAGCTGCATTATGATATTTCAGATTTCCTGAATGCAAGAGACGAACAGGCGATGTGGAATCAACTATTGGAAATGTTTCACCGGCTTGAGATACTCTACCGTGAGAATAGGAATATCAAAGAGTTAGGTAAAGAAATCATGGATTATGTAGATGCACATTTCCGGTGCTCAGAGCTGTCTCAACAAGAAATAGCGGATGTTTTTCATGTTTCAAGACCGACGGTTTCAAAGGTATTTAAGGAAACAGCACGCATGAATTTTGTAGACTATTTGCATAAGCGAAGAGTTGAACAGGCAAAAGTATTATTTGAACAGGGGAATCTCAGTGTGATAGAGATAGCGAAACAGGTTGGCTATGAAAATGAAGTTACATTCAAGAGAGCGTTTCAAAAGAACGAATCCATGACTCCGCGGGAATACGTTAAAATGAGAAGAATAAGGTAAAGGAGTAGCCGATGAAACGGTTTAGCGAGTATTATGAAAATCCATCTGTTCTGCATGTAGGAACGCAGGAGAACAGGTCGTATTATATTCCGTACAGAGATTGTAGTGAGGCGCAAAGAGGAGAGTCCTCCGGAGTTACTTTGCTCAATGGAGTGTGGAAATTTACCTATCTGAAAAGTGTGAGGGAACTGCCGGATGATTTTCTGGAACATCCGGAAAAATTTAGACCGGAGGGAGAGTTAGAAGTTCCCTCGCTCTGGCAGATGAATGGTTTTGACAGACATCAATATACAAATATACGTTATCCATTTCCGTTTCATCCCCCATTTGTGCCAAGAGATAATCCCTGTGGTTTATATGAAAGAGAATTCGACTTCCCGAGGCAGGGAGAAGTACAGTATCTGAATTTTGAAGGAGTGGATTCTTGTTTTTTTGTATGGCTGAATGACAAATTTGTGGGGTATAGTCAGGTATCTCATTGTACAAGTGAGTTTGAAATAACACGTTTTTTGCAGAGAGGAAAAAATAAGCTGACGGTGCTTGTTCTGAAATGGTGTGACGGCAGCTATCTGGAGGATCAGGATAAATTTCGAATGTCCGGTATTTTTCGAGATGTATATATTTTATCCAGACCCAAGAACCACATTCGTGATTTTTTTGTTACAACCGATTATAATCCGGTGACAAAAGATGCACAAATAAATATAAAAATCGAGTATGAAGGAGAACTGCGAACAGCAAATATTAAACTGTTGGATGACAACGGTTTTTTTATACAGGAGCAAACCGCTTTTTCGGAGGTTCGCTTTTTTTTAGATGATGCAAAGGCATGGTCAGCCGAGACGCCGTTCTTGTATACGTTATATTTTGAGACAGAGCAGGAAGTGATTGTACAGCGGGTGGGCATACGTACGATAGAAGTAAAAGATGGAGTTGTTCTGTTAAATGGAGTACCAATTCGGTTAAAGGGAGTAAACCGCCATGACTTTGATCCGCGTACAGGATACCGAATTACCAGAGAACAGGCCCAAAGGGATATCCTATTGATGAAGCAGCATAACATAAATGGGATACGAACCAGTCACTATCCCAATGCCCCTTGGTTCCCACAGTTATGTAGCGAATACGGGATGTATATGATAGCGGAAGCTGACCTGGAGACACATGGGACTATTATGACCTATGGAGAGCAGGACTGGATAGAAAAGTTTAATATGCTTAGCAACGATTCGTGCTTTGAAGAGGCTTATCTTGACCGTCAGCAACGAAATGTGATAAGAGACAAAAACTGTGCGGCTATTATTATGTGGTCAATGGGAAATGAGTCCGGCTATGGAAGTAATATTGAGAGGGCTGCAAAATGGATCAAAGCATATGATCCCTCAAGACTGCTCCATTTTGAGTGTTCCTTTACCTTAGACCAGGATAAAAAGTATGATACCTCTTATTTTGATGTGTTTAGCAAGATGTACAGTGAGCTATCCTATATTGAAGAGTATTTTGCGGATAAGAAGCATACGAAGCCCTTGCTTCAATGTGAATATGCTCATTCCATGGGAAACGGACCGGGCGGACTGGAGGAATATTACGAATTGTTTCGAAAATATCCGGGATATTGTGGGGGATTCGTGTGGGAGTGGTGCGATCATGCCATTGATATGGGGAAGACACCGGAGGGAAAACAGCGCTATTTCTATGGCGGTGATTTTGGAGACTGGCCCAATGACGGACATTTCTGCTGTGATGGAATGGTATTCCCGGACAGAAGACCGCATACAGGACTGCTGGAATACAAAAATGTAAATCGTCCTTTGCGGGCAGTATGGAAGGACAAGCAAAAGGAACAAATAGTACTGAGCAATCAGATGGATTTTGTGGATGCTGCAGATTTTTTGCGTATAGAATATGAAGTGATTCAAGGTGGGAAAATTGTTGAAACAGGAGAACTTTCTGTTCCGCCTATTGCACCGCAAAAATCTGCGGTTATTCCTGCAATGTTTGCAGGTAAGAAGAGACAGGGAGATTGTTATCTGAATCTGTTTTATTATCAGAAAAATGAGGCATGTGGAATCCCGGAAGGTTATTTGCGAGGTTTTGACCAATTGTTAGTTTGGAAGGGAAAAAAGAAAAGAACAGAGCTTGTCCGTGGGAGGTTTGAAATTCGGGAAAGCCGGGATACTGTTTTAATATCTAATGCAAAGTTCAGCTATATTTTTGACAAATGCACGGGGACTTTTGTGACTATGTCCTACGAGCACCAGAATCTTTTGATGCGTCCGATGGAGTATAATCTTTGGCGCGCGCCTACCGATAATGATGGCTGGATTAGAGAGAAATGGAAGCAGGCCGGTTATGACCGGGTGGAGACACGGGCAGATAAGGTGTGGACATATGAGCAGGATGGGATGGTACATATACATTGTGAGCTCTCTGTTTTGAGCAAAAGTGTCCAAGAGATTCTTCATGCCGTGTGTGCGTTTGAAGTTGATGGAGCCGGAAAGATAAAAATGAGCATGCATTGTACAAAGAATCCGGCATTCCCGCCGCTTCCCAGATGGGGAATTCGTTTGTTCCTGCCAAAATCATTTTCAAAGGCTGAGTATTTGGGATACGGGCCTTATGAAAGCTATGTGGACAAGCATCAGTCTTCGAGATTTGGAAAATTTATGTCATCTCCCTCACAGATGTATGAAGATTATATTTTCCCGCAGGAAAGCGGGAGCCATTTCGGCTGCGAAAGAGTGACGATTGTTGATGAAAAAAAACGGCGAAGTCTTGAGATTGAAAGTGAAGAACCGTTTTGTTTTCAAATGATTCCATATACGCAGGAAGAACTTACTGCAAAGGAACATGCCTATGAACTGGAGGAGAGCCCCTATGCGGTGCTGTGTATAGACAAAAAACAAAATGGAATCGGCTCCGCGAGTTGTGGACCGGCACCTGCGAAAGAATATTGTTTTGATGATACGGAGTTTACATTTGAATTTGTGTTTTCTCCCTTTCTGAGTGAACATAACTTTTAAATAGCCACTTGACAAATGGTAAAAAGCACATTATAATCAGATTAATTTTACAACATTAAACCGTTGAAGCGGAGATAACGGCAATGATGCCTTTACAGAGAGCCTGTGGTGCTGAGAAACAGGTGAGAAACAAGTTGTCAAATGGACCGCCGAGGGCACAGTCAAATGTATTGTATGAACATACGATACAAAGTATTCTGTGACGTGTGGGCATACGTTAGTTGCCGGGGATATGATGGTATCCTGCAAAGCGCATAGAGACTGACTCTATGAATCAAGGTGGCACCGCGGAAGGTGATTACTTTTATCAAAGTACACGATTCGCCCTTGACAGAAATTAACTTTCTGTCAGGGGCGTTTTTTTATAGCTCGGGAACGAAAACAAGCGACCGCGGAGCGGGCATTTGTTTTCGCCCGAGCGTATACGAAACAAAAACAAAAGTCGCGAAGCGACGAAATGTGTAAAACCCAAGGAGGTAACAAACATGGAAATCTCACCCAGTATTGAAGAAGTAAAACGACTTGCACAGGAAGGAAAATACGATGTGGTTCCCATCAGCTGCGAACTGTTGTCGGATTTTACCACACCGATTGAGACCATGAAGATATTAAAGAATATTTCTTCTCACTGCTATATGCTGGAATCGGCAAAGGCTAACGACACCTGGGGCAGATATACTTTCCTCGGATATGAGCCTAAAATGGCAATCAGCTGTGCCGACGGTATCCTGAAAGCAGGCAACCTTACTATACAGACAGAAAATCCATCAGAGTATTTGCGCCAGATACTCTCCGGTTACAGAAGTCCGAGATTTGAAAACCTTCCCCCTTTTACCGGAGGGCTTGTCGGATACTTTTCTTATGACTACTTAGGTTATAGCGAGCCGACGGTCAGGTGCGGCGTGGAGGATACGGAAGGATTTCAGGATGTGGATGTCATGCTGTTTGATAAGGTGATTGCCTTTGATAACGTGAGACAGAAAATTGTATTGATTGTGAATATGTTTTTAAAAGACCTTGAGATTGAGTATAACCGGGCAGTGCTGGAACTCACACAGCTTGCAAAACTCTTGAAGGAGGGGCAAAAAAAAGTGGAGCCGGCAGGTCAGCTGAAAAGTGAGGTTACTCCGTTGTTTGATAAAAAAACCTACTGCGGGATGGTGGAAAAAGCGAAACACCATATCAAGGAAGGCGATATTTTCCAGATTGTGCTGTCCAATCGATTGAGTGCTGAATTTGAGGGAAGCCTGTTTCAAGTTTACCGGGTGCTTCGAACCATCAATCCATCGCCCTACATGTTCTATTTCTCGGGAACGGATGTGGAGGTAGCGGGTGCATCGCCGGAGACTCTTGTTAAACTGGAAAACGGTGTTCTTCACACATTTCCTCTTGCCGGTACAAGACCACGAGGGAAGAATCCACAGGAAGATGCACAGTTAGAACAGGAACTTCTTGCCGATGGGAAGGAACTTGCTGAACACAATATGCTGGTGGATTTGGGAAGAAATGATTTAGGCAAAATAAGCCGGTTTGGCAGCGTGCAGGTGGAAAAGCTCCACTCTATCGAACGTTTTTCCCACGTAATGCATATCGGTTCTACCGTGAGAGGAGAAATCAGAGAGGGCTGTGACGGGTTGGATGCCATAGAGGCAGTGCTCCCGGCAGGAACCTTGTCCGGGGCGCCTAAGATTCGCGCCTGTCAGCTGATTGGAGAGCTGGAGAACAACAAACGCGGTATTTACGGCGGCGCCATTGGATATATCGATTTTACCGGCAATATGGATACCTGCATTGCCATCCGAATCGCCTACAAAAAGAACGGAAAAGTCTTTGTGAGAAGCGGTGCGGGAATTGTAGCTGACTCCGTACCGGAAAAAGAGTACGAAGAGTGCATTAATAAGGCTAAAGCAGTGGTCAATGCATTGAAATTGGCAGGGGAGGTGGAAGAATGATTTTACTGATTGATAATTATGACAGTTTTTCTTATAACCTGTATCAGCTTGTGGGAGAAATCAGTCCGGACATTCGCGTCATTCGAAATGATGAGATGACGGTGGAAGAAATCAGAGAACTCAAACCGGATCGCATCATTCTTTCCCCCGGACCGGGAAGACCTGAAGATGCAGGTGTCATCATGGAAGTGGTTAGAAAGCTTGGGGGACAGATACCCATCCTGGGTGTCTGCCTGGGACATCAGGCAATCTGCGCTGCATACGGTGCGACAGTCACTTACGCCAAGGAACTGATGCATGGAAAGCAATCGGAGACAACAGTCGATACAACGTCAAGGCTATTTCAGAACTGTCCTGCGAATATTCCGGTTGCAAGGTATCATTCTCTGGCTGCGGATGAAAGGACGATGCCACAGGAACTGGTGGTAACAGCCAAAACGGCAGATGGGGAAATTATGGCGGTACAACATAAACAATTTCCGGTATACGGAGTACAGTTTCATCCCGAATCCATTTTGACACCCCAGGGCAAACAAATCATAACAAACTTTATAAAGGAGAGATAAATCATGATCAAAGAAGCCATTGTAAAAATCGTAAACAAAGAGGATCTTACTTATGACGAGGCATTTACCGTTATGAATGAGATTATGAGCGGAGAGACCTCTCCTACTCAGAATGCAGCATTTTTGGCAGCACTGTCCACCAAGAGCGCAAGGGCAGAAACCACCGATGAAATCGCCGGCTGTGCAGCGGCAATGAGATCTCATGCGACCAAAGTAGAGACGGACATGGAATTGTTTGAAATCGTGGGAACCGGTGGAGATAATGCCAACAGTTTCAACATTTCCACCACATCGGCACTGGTTGCGGCAGCAGGTGGAATGAAGGTTGCAAAGCATGGCAACAGAGCAGCATCCTCCAAATGCGGAACTGCAGATTGTCTGGAAGCGCTGGGAGTCAATATTAATCAAAGCCCGGATAAGTGCAGAGAATTGTTAAAAGAGGTCGGAATGTGCTTCTTCTTTGCCCAGAAATATCATACTTCCATGAAATACGTCGGCCCCATCAGAAAAGAATTGGGTTTCCGAACAGTTTTCAATATTCTGGGACCGCTTACTAATCCGGGAACTCCTTCCATGCAGCTTTTGGGAGTCTATGACGATTATCTTGTAGAGCCCTTGGCACAAGTATTGGTAAGTCTTGGAGTAAAACGAGGCATGGTAGTATACGGTCAGGACAAACTGGATGAGATTTCCATGAGTGCTCCTACCACTATCTGCGAGATTCGGGATGGATGGTATAAAACCTTTGTGATTACACCGGAGGAATTTGGGTTTGAGCGTTGCACGAAGGAAGATTTAAAGGGTGGCACACCACAGGAGAATGCGAAGATTACAATCGATATTTTAAAGGGAGCAAAGGGACCGAAGAGAAATGCAGTACTCTTAAATGCGGGAGCCTCCCTTTATATTGGAGGAAAAGCAGAAAGCTTCAAGGAAGGTGTGAAGCTGGCAGCAGAATTGATTGATTCCGGCAAGGCGTATGAGACCCTGCAACAATTAATTGTACAAAGTCAGGAGCAGGAGGGTTAAGGATGACCATACTGGAACAGTTGGCGGAACATGCCAAAGAACGGGTGAAGCTTTCCAAGGCACAGGTGACGCTGGAGACAGTTAAGGCAGAGGCATTGCAGATGCAAAAAGGAGACTTCGGCTTTGAAAAGGCTTTGAAAAGGGAAGGCATTTCTTTTATCTGTGAGTGCAAAAAAGCATCTCCGTCCAAGGGGCTGATTGCAGAAGAATTTCCGTATCTGGAGATTGCAAGGCAGTACGAGGCTGCGGGAGCCGATTGTATTTCTGTGTTGACCGAGCCCAAATGGTTTCTTGGGAGTGACAGATATTTGTGTGAAATCGCCGGTCAGGTCTCCATCCCCTGTCTTCGAAAGGATTTCACAGTGGATGAATACATGATTTATGAGGCAAAGCTTTTGGGAGCATCCGCTGTGCTCCTCATCTGCTCCATACTTTCAAGACAGCAGATGAAAGAGTATCTTGCGATTTGCGAGACTTTGGGATTATCTGCATTGGTGGAGACGCATGACGAGCGGGAAGTGGAAAGTGCTCTGGAGGCAGGGGCGAGAATCATTGGCGTGAATAATAGGAATCTGAAGGATTTTACAGTGGATACCTCAAACAGCATGCATTTGCGAAGACTGGTTCCGCAGGATGTTCTGTTTGTGGCAGAGAGCGGAATCAAGACAAGAGAGGATGTTGAAACCCTGGAAAATATTGGAGCTTCCGCTGTGCTTGTAGGTGAGACCTTAATGAGAGCGGAGGATAAAACAATGATGCTCCGTACACTTCGAGGTGAATTATGACTCAAATAAAATTATGTGGTTTATCGAGAGAATGCGATATAGAATGGGCAAATGAATTACAACCGGATTATATCGGGTTTGTGTTTGCAAAAAAAAGCAGACGCTATGTGACTTATCAAAGAGCTTCCGAACTAAAAGAATTGCTTCACCCATCCATCAAGTCAGTCGGGGTATTTGTCAACGAGGAGCAGGAGAATATTGCTGAACTTGTGCGCCTCGGAGTGATAGATGTCATTCAGCTTCACGGCTGTGAGGATGAACATTACTTAAAGAAGCTTAGAGAACTGACAAGCGCTTGTGTCATTCAGGCTTTTTCCATCAAAACACCAAGTGACCTTCGAAAGGCAGAAAAGAGCAGTGCTGACTGCATTTTGCTGGATGCAGGAGCCGGGGGTGGAAAAGTATTTGATTGGAGCCTTCTGGATGGGATAATGAGACCATATTTTTTGGCAGGTGGCTTAACCCCCGAAAATTTAGGCGGAGTGCTGGAAAAATATCAGCCCTACGGGGTAGATGCCAGCTCCTCATTGGAGACAGATGGAATGAAGGATAGAGAGAAGATGGCTGCATTTGTGGAGGCAGTCAGGGAAAAGGAGAACAATAATGGCAGATAAAAAAGGACGCTTCGGCGTGCATGGAGGCAGATATATACCGGAAACATTAATGAATGCTGTAATTGAGCTGGAGGAGGCTTATAACCGTTACAAAGATGACCCGGAATTTAACAGGGAACTCACGGAATTATTGAATGAATATGCAGGCAGACCGTCCCGTTTGTATTATGCGGAGAAACTGACGCAAAAACTGGGAGGAGCTAAAATCTATTTAAAACGAGAGGATTTGAATCATACAGGTTCCCATAAAATCAATAACGTGCTGGGGCAGGCACTCCTTGCAAAGAAAATGGGAAAAACCAGATTGATTGCAGAGACCGGTGCCGGGCAGCACGGAGTGGCAACTGCTACAGCAGCAGCACTTTTGGACATGGAATGTGTTGTATTCATGGGAGAGGAAGATACGAAACGCCAGGCATTAAATGTATATCGTATGCGTCTTTTGGGAGCAGAAGTAATTCCGGTGACAAGCGGTACAGCCACTCTGAAAGATGCGGTATCTGAGGCAATGCGGGAGTGGACTTCCCGGATTGAAGACACTCATTATTGCCTGGGTTCTGTTATGGGACCGCATCCGTTTCCTACGATTGTAAGAGATTTTCAGGCAGTGATTTCCAGAGAGTCAAGAGCACAGATCCTTGAGAAGGAGGGACGCCTGCCGGATGCTGTAATTGCGTGTGTGGGCGGTGGCTCCAATGCAATTGGAAGCTTTTATCATTTTATTGACGACAAGGATGTGCGCTTGGTCGGCTGTGAAGCTGCGGGGAGAGGAATCGACACCTTTGAGACTGCGGCGACAGTGAATACCGGTAGATTGGGAATCTTCCATGGAATGAAATCTTATTTCTGCCAGGATGAGTTCGGACAGATTGCTCCGGTTTATTCTATCTCAGCAGGGCTGGATTATCCGGGAATCGGTCCGGAACATGCATACCTGCACGATATTGGAAGAGCAGAATATGTGCCGGTTACAGATGAGGAGGCGGTGGATGCATTTGAGTTCCTTTCCAGAACGGAAGGAATCATACCTGCGATAGAGTCTGCCCATGCGGTTGCTCACGCCATGAAGCTGGCTCCCACCATGGACAAAAATCAGATAATTGTTATCACTATTTCCGGCAGAGGAGATAAGGACTGTGCTGCAATTGCAAGGTACAGAGGGGAGGATATCAATGAATAAATCAGCAAATGAAAGAATTAATGAAGCTTTTATAAATGGAAAAGCGTTTATTCCGTTCTTTACCTGTGGAGATCCATCGCTGGAAGCAACAGGAAAACTGGTGCGGGCTGCGGTAGAAAACGGTGCAGACCTGATTGAACTTGGCATTCCTTTTTCGGACCCGACGGCTGAGGGACCGGTGATTCAAGGTGCGAATCTAAGAGCCCTGCAGGGTGGTGTCACCACAGATAAGATTTTTGATTTTGTGCGTGACCTCAGGAAGGATGTAAAAATTCCGCTGGTGTTTATGACTTATGCGAATGTAGTGTTTTCCTACGGTGCAGAGAAATTCATTCGTACCTGCAAAGAAATCGGAATCGATGGGTTGATTTTGCCGGATTTGCCATTTGAGGAAAAGGAAGAATTTGCACCCATTTGTAAAGAGTTTGATGTTGCACTTGTTTCTCTTATTGCACCTACATCAGAGCACAGAATCGCCATGATTGCTAAAGAGGCCGAAGGATTTCTGTATATCGTATCCAGCCTGGGAGTAACCGGAACCAGAAGTGAGATTACCACTGACCTTGATTCCATTGTAAAGGTCGTGAGAGAAAATACGGATATCCCCTGCGCGATTGGCTTTGGCATATCTACTCCCGAACAGGCTAAAAAAATGTCAAAACTGGCAGACGGTGTAATCGTTGGATCTGCTATTATGAAGATTATTGGTGAGTATGGTGAGGACTCTGTTTCGTATGTGGCCGATTATGTAAAGTCGATGAAGCAGGGAGTCAAAAAAGCAATCTCATAAAGGGCAAAGAGGATTGAAAAAAAACAGGAGATGAAGGTATGATAGAATATAAGTAGTAACACTTTATTGCAAGCACCGATTCACGCTCTCGCACTTTGACAGAAGGGGGAAATGGAATGAAGGTTCAAACAAAAAAGATGAAAATAATTTAACTGTATCTCTGGAAGGAAGAATAGACACCAACACGGTGCCGGAATTAGAAAAAGAATTCCCGACTCTGGAGGGAATAACAAAAATCGTATTTGATTTTGAAAAGGTAGAGTATATTTCATCTGCAGGTCTGCGCTTTGTCTTAAAGTGTAAAAAGAGTGTGGAAGATACAAAGGTTACCAATTGTAGCCCGGAAGTGTTTGAAATCTTTTCAGTTACCGGTTTCTCCGAAATGATGACGGTTGAGAAGGCGTTGCGCAAGATTTCGGTTGATGGTTGCGAAAAAATCGGAGAAGGCTTTTACGGCATTATCTATCGAATTGATCCGGAAACCATTGTTAAGGTATACAAGATACCGGATGCGTTGGAAATGATAAAAAGAGAGACAGATCTTGCGAGGAAAGCGTTTGTCATGGGAGTGCCGACTGCAATTCCCTTTGATATTGTCAAAGTCGGTGATCCATACGGGGCTGTATTTGAGCTTCTGAATGCGGAATCGATTGTCAAATTGATTGACAGCGAGGAAGCGCTTGACGACTTTGCGAAGAAATGTGCCACTATTTTGAGGGAAATGCACAATACGAAAGTGAAAGAAGGAGAACTGCCCAGCAGAAAAAAAGAAACAATTGAGGAATTAAAAGCCTGTAGAAAATTTTTTGCACAGGAAAAATTCGATAAACTCCTTGCTTTATTGGAATCTATTCCTGAGACTGACACACTGCTTCATTCAGATTTCCATGTGAAAAATATTATGGCACAGAATAATGAGTTGCTTTTGATTGATATGGAATCCCTGTCGGTTGGTCATCCGATTTTTGAATTTGCATCTATGTACGCTTCCTACGAGGCATTCTCCTGCGTGGATAAACAGAACACGGATAAGTTCTTTGGGATGCCTTTGGAAGTGACAACAAAATTATTTAACAAAATTTTCAGATACTACTATAATGACAAGACTGAGGAAGAATTGTCTGATATGGAAAGAAAGCTTTCTGTCATCAGCTTCTTGCAGGTCTTGGTGCTCAGATCTAAATATGCAGAACTTGCATATGGCGCTGAGAAAGAAGAGATTGAATATTGCGTAAAGTATTTAACGGAAATGTCAGGTGAGTTGGATACGCTTGCGTTTGGATAATTTAAAAAGCAAGGCGGAGGGAAATTATGAAGAGACGAAATGCAATTGCATTGGTGATGGCTTTGATGGTTGCCCTGTCCGGGTGCGGTGAAAGTGCAGTTTCCACTGCAAATGATGATTATGTTTTCACTGCACCGCAAGTGAAGGATGGCGTCACAAGATTGGGCGATGATGCAGTGGAAGTGCTTTTCGCTTGGGACCCTGTGGATGAGGCGGATGGATATGAAGTGAGTGTGCAAAGCAGATTTTATACGGAAGAAGAGTATAGAGAGCCGGAATATATTGAGACAAAGGAAAATCAGTTTATTGCTACTGCGCAGGATTACTTTGATTTCAGAATACAGATAAGAGCCTTTCGTGTAGATGCGGATGAGAAAGTTTACAGCGAGTGGAGTGATTATGCAACTGGTAGTACTTACACGGAGGAAGATTTGGCTAAGGATTCCTTTTATCTGTATGGCGATTTCCTCAGTGAAATCAGAGCTGGAATACAGGAAGGCTTTTCGAAAGAACAAGAGCAAAATCTTGAAATATGTTATCATTTCTTTCACCCGGAAAATACTTATGAAATACTGGGATATATGTTTAGGGATATTGATTATGATGGGGTCGATGAGTTGCTTTTAGGAGAAAACTCTCCGGATGGCAGCGGACCGGTCGAAGGGTGGGACAGCATCATCTATGATATGTACACAGCGCAGGATGGAGAAGTTGTTCATGTGTTTAGTGGCTGGGAGAAGAATTGCTACTATCTGTGTGACAATGGGATGATTGCAAATGAGATATTCGGTGGTGGCTCCTGTCGTGGCTGGACATATTATAATTTCAAAGGTGGAGAACTTGAAGTTGTTGAGTCTGTTTTTACGGACGAGGATCCCGAATTGCATGCCTATTGGCGCTATTCAGACGAAAAAAGTGCTGGAGAGGCCTCAACTCTGGGTGCTGAAACAACAGAGGATGAGGCATGGAAAGTGATAAATGGGTATCATTATCAGAAACTGGATTTTATTCCTTTTGAGTAAAATGTATATCCGCCCAGGCTTCTTCGTCAAACTTCCGGTCCTTAAAGAAATATTTACGATCCGCCTCGGTAATCTGTCGGATGACTTTACAGGGATTACCGGCAGCGATGCACCAGTCAGGAATATCCTTTGTGACTACACTTCCGGCACCAATCACTACATTGTTGCCGATATGCACACCGGGGCAGATAACGGAATTGCCACCAATCCATACATTGTCTCCGACGGTAACTTCGATGCCGTACTCATAGCCTGAGTTACGGGAATCAGGATGAATGGGGTGCCCGGCTGTATAGATGGAAACATTGGGGGCTATCTGGGCATTTGCCCCGATTATTACCTTGCCTACATCAAGAACTGTGAAATTGTAATTGGCAAAAAAGTTCTCACCAACCTCGATGTTATAGCCGTAATCGCACTGGAAAGGTGCTTCGATATTTATACTTCTCCCGGTTTTGCCGAGGATTTCTTTTAAAAGTCTGTCTTTTTCTTCAAAATTTCCCGGTTCAAGATGATTGAATTTGTGAATTTTCTTCCTGTTTTCCAGGCGTTCTTCGCTTAAGCCGTCCATCCACGCTTTGTATGGAAGTCCTGCAAGCATTCTTTCTTTCTGATTCATGTTCGATACCTCCGTTAATACAAATATCATACCATGTTTATTTTTTATTTTCCACGTGATTTCAGATTCTTTTGGATGTAGTCCAAGGGACTATAGAAAAAGCAGGTAAACGGTGCTATAATGCGTAGGGAAAGAGGGCTGGTTATGAAAATACTTGTGGCAATGGATTCGTTTAAAGGAAGTTTGAACTCCAGGGAGGCAAACGGTGCTGTGAACGATGGAATAAAAAAAGCTTGTCCGACAGCATATGTCTTGCAATATCAGATTGCGGATGGTGGAGAGGGTACGGTGGAAGCACTGCTTCAAAAACAGGATTATGAGAGAATTACTGTGAAAGTGACGGACCCTTTAGGTCGTAAAGTAAACGCACAATACTGCATCATTTCAGAAAAGAAAACAGCGGTTATGGAGATGTCTCAGGCAGCAGGTCTGACATTGTTGAAGGAGAATGAGAGAAATCCGATATATACTACAACTTTTGGCGTGGGAGAGATGATTCGGGATGCCATTGGCAGAGGAATCCTGGACTTTGTGATTGGAATCGGAGGCAGTGCCACCAACGATGCAGGAATCGGTATGCTGCAGGCGTTAGGCTATGAATTTAAAGATGAAAATGGAAAAGAGGTTGGATTTGGCTCCGACGGTCTTTCTAAAGTGAAATCCATTCGAAATGACAGGGTGATTCCGGAGATTTACGATTGTCAATTTCGGGTGGCCTGTGATGTGTCCAACCCGTTATACGGAAAGCAGGGGTGCAGCATGGTGTTTGGACGGCAGAAAGGGGCCGGACCGGATTTGACATATAAGATGGATGCATGGATGCAGCAGTATGCGGCTGTTGTGAAAACAATTCTGCCGCACGCAGATGCCGATTATCCGGGAGCCGGAGCAGCCGGAGGACTGGGTTATGCTTTCCATACATTCCTAAATGCAGAGCTGGTGTCCGGCATTTCGCTTGTCCTAGAATGGAGCGGAATAGAAGAGGCTGTCAGACAGGCAGATATTGTAATCACAGGGGAAGGAAAGCTGGATGCCCAGACGCTGATGGGAAAGACTCCTTTTGGGGTTGCACAAATAGCGAAGAAGTTTGGTAAGCCGGTCATTGCACTGGCCGGAGCTGTCGGAAGTGACACGGAAACGCTGAACGATAATGGCATCGATGCATTTTTTCCTATCGTAGACTGTGCGAGAACTCTTGAGGAAGCTATGGACAAAACCGTTGCGTATGAGAATTTGAAACGCACTGCAGAACAAGTAATGAGATTGATTGGGAGAAGAGAATGAGCGGATATATCATGGATATGCGAAAACTGGTCGGACATAAAACCTTGATTCAATGTGCCGGCAGTGTAATCATAGAAAACGGGAAAGGACAAGTGCTTCTTGGAAAGAGAACGGATAACCATATGTGGGGATATTCCGGAGGTTCTATTGAGATAGATGAGACAGTGGAAGAGTGCGCAAAACGCGAACTTATGGAGGAAACAGGCCTGATTGCCGAGGAATTGGAATTCTTTATGATTAATTCCGGACCGGAGGCCCATTATATTTATCCGAATGGCGATGAAGTGTCCAACGTGGAGATTATCTATATCTGTAGAAAATATCACGG
>JAILPF010000529.1 GCA_024699575.1 Acetatifactor sp.
AACATGTTGCTTCGCACACACCTTAAAATCTGCTATTGAACATCAGAAAAAAGGCATTTTATCATACACGCATGTAAATAGGCGCAGCAGTTTGCACTGGTATGTGAGTTTTGCAAATAACACTATGATTGCCAAAAAAGAAAATTCTTGAATGGTTTTCAGGCATTCATATCCCGTTGGACATTGCCGGCAAAAATCAGAGATGATATATACAAAAGCGGGGAGCCAATCGCTTAGTGCGACAGCTCCCCGTTTTAGTGTGCTGTAATGACTTGCCAGGAAGTGATTCGATAAAAGGTATCCGTATCATTTTCAGGGTAGAGTATCTCAATTACTATTTTAAGAGACTGCAAATCAGATATAGAAATGATATAGGATTTGCTGTGACCGACTGTGGAAAAGTATTCTTCGGAATCAGCGGATTCCTCGTAAATCTGGTTCAACGTATTATCGAAGGAAGCCAGAGAACGTTCGGCCTGGTTGCATGCTTCGTAATAAGCAGTAGTCCGTTTGGCGATTTTGTTTGTGAGATTGTAATCGGCAATGGTAGTTGTGATAGTAAGCGCTGCAAAGCAGACAAGGCACAAAATTACAAAAATGAAAAGAATAGAGGAGGAGCCGGGATTTAGATTGAAATAAACCCCTGAAGTTTTGGAAGAATATTTAGTCCGCATATGTCATCCTCCTTTTTGCAACGTGATGTATCAGGTTCAGCTGATAAATGGGCTTGGTTGGGGTCTGCAAATCAATGACTGAAATGCAGGCTTCAATCAAATCTGCTTCGGAAGAGGGGGCAGAGGTTAGTATAGCACTAAAACAGGCAGTTTCCTCAGAACATTTTTCCCAGTTTGTGTCAAAATACAAGCTGGTTTTTTCGGGGGAACCTTCTGTAGCAAGCCAATATTCCGCAAGGTTTTGTGCTTCAATTACCGCATGATTTTGGTTGACGGACAAAACACTCTTCAAATGAGCTTTAGAAAACAGTTTGATGCATACAGTACTTGCCATTGCAAAAAAAAGGATGACAAGAATCAATTCCATCAAAAGAATTCCGGATTTAGAATGTCTCATGCCTGATAGCTCCTTTCCGCTATTCGCTACGAGTTGAAATCAGTATTTCCTGGGATTTTCCTCCCGGGGTGGAAAGCTGTACAGAGATCAAGTGCTCGGATATCCGGCGCAGTTGAAAGGAGTCCAGCGGGAAAATATCCTGACCGGCACCTGGCGGATTATCACCTAGTGAAGCACTCGTTTTGGTCAACAATTCCTTCAAATGTCCGTCATAAAAATACAGATAAGTGTAATATTCTTCTTCATCAATAACCTGTGACAATAGCAGTGCAGATGTATTGTCAAAGGAAACGATGGAGATAGGATGTTCAATAACAGCTCCATTGGAGGTGGCGGTACAATCATTTTGTCGTATTTTTTCATTGATAAAAGCTACAGCCGCTCTTGTGCTGTAATTATTTCGCATATCGTTTACCGTGTGCTGATAAACATCGGCACCAATCAACACCAATGAAAGCGTGGACACGGCAAATATGCCAAACAAGGTTAAAACGAACAGAATATCGACAATATAATGTTGTTTATGTTTCATTTGCGATTACCTCTATTTAATGGTTTCATTGGTTTTTCTGATTACAGTCACATCAGGTGGCAGGTTACTGCCGTAGAAAGTATAATCAATCCAGAATAAATTAGTATTATAAGTTAAACCGTAGTGTTCCGTCAGATATTTTAAGGATGGGGGATACATTCCCTCCACGGCATAGCATTGCACAATGCTTCTTTCCAAGGCGTTTTCCAGACTCTCTTGCTGCTTTGAAATTGTGGTAGAATCAACAAAATGAACACCGAGAATAAGAAAAATAAGGAATGCACAGGATATAGCAAATATAAAAATTTTAATACCCGAACCTGCGTAGGATGGGCGTGTCTGCTCAAATCGATTCATAATAATTCCTTTCAGATAGATATCATCCGATACTGGTCATTATACCCATGAGAGGCAGTATGACTGAGAGTAGAATCAGTCCGACAATTCCGGATAAAATAATGACAAGTGTGGGTTCCAGCAAGGAGATTAATGTCTGTATTTTCCGGTCGCCGGAATGCTCATATTGTACGGCAATTTTAGACAGTACTCTGTCGGCGTTGCCACTGGTAAAACCGACCAGAATCATTTGCGAATAGAGATTGTTAAAAAGTTTGGCCTGTGTTAATGCCTCGGCAAGGTTCATGCCGGATTTAAGATAGTCGATACAGGAATCTATTTTCTTTTGCATTTGTTCATGACTGACAAGCTGTTTGACAACATCGAGACTAACGTAGGTATCCATACCACTTTTCAAGCAAAGTGCAAGTCCGCTGGCAAAGCGTTGCCTTGCCACATCATCATAATAGCTTTTGGTGAGAGGAAATGCTTTCCATATTCCGGTAAAGAAAAGTCTGCCCGTTGAGGTCCTGGTAAGAAACAGATAGAGAACAACAAACAGAATAACAAATATCAACAGAACAAAGGAATAACGGTTCAAACGGTAACCGAGACGTAGCAATGCAGCGGCAAATCCGTTCATCTCGCTTCCAAGTTCTGCAAAAACCTGTTGGAATACCGGAAGAACCCGACTTATGAGAATAAAGATAACAACGAACATCATGGCAATCATAATGAGTGGATAGGATACAGCACTTCTGATAGCTTCAGACAGTTCCACTTCTTTTTCATAATAGTCTGCGAGAGAAAGCATACAGATATCCAGATTGCCGGATTCTTCGCCCATGGCAACAGTCCGGATTACATAATCGGGAAAGACCCCTGTGCATTCTAGGGCTTTGTGAAAGGGTTCACCCTGGTCACAGACCTTTGATATTTGTTCCAAAAGGACTTTTCCGTCTGTGGAAGTGTTGTCCTTTAGCATGATGGCAATTCCGTTTAATGGGGAGATGCCGGACTGAAATAAGAGAGCGGTCTGATTGCAGAAAGATGCAATTTCTTCATTTGATAATTTTTTTGCCTGTCTCATAGTAGACTCCTAATACATTTTCTGTATTACATAGTTGGTTCCGTCGCCGATAAACTTTTTTAGTATACGTTCTTCTGTATTGGCACCGAAGGTGGGATCGACCAGCGTCCACCCGGTGCCGTCAAATTCAATAATGCCGTTGAGCCATCCTATATCTTCCACATAGACACTGATCCAGGCGTGATAGGCATCCTTGGCATAGCCGATTTCCAGACGTGTCGGGATACATTGGCTGCGAAGCATAGCAGCCATTACAGCGGCGTAATCAAGGCAGATGCCGGTGCAGGACTGCAGGATTTCATCCACATCAGTGGTATACCCTACGGGCGGGTCTTCGGCTTTCGCGTAGTCATAGGTGATGCTTGAGGTAATATAGTCATAGATAAGCGTAACTGTCTCTAAATCGGTTGTGGCTTCCTGAACAAGCTCAGCTCCCTTTGCGACAGTCAAACTGGAGGAATTAAAGTTCACATACTGATTGGGATAAAGATATGGTAAAAATTCGTCAGCAATTTCGACGGTTATTTCGGCATATAGGCAGGTCGAATAGCTGGTTCCTTCAATGTTTTCGTAGATGGTCACGGTGTAATTGCCATTGCCGGAGGAGAGAGGAAAAGTTTCCGGTCCGGGACCATGAAGGTCATAGGTGTAGACAACCTCATCAGGACCGATGATGCGCAATTTCACCTTGGGACAATCCCCGATATAACCGGCGCAGACATATCCCTGATCTGTGTGGGAATGATCAATATAAGCTACAGCATTGCTGGTTACATCAATGCCGTCAGCTACCGGAACCAGACATACGGGTTCGTGGGCTTCACGTACGTGACTGTCTGCAGGAGTCATAGTGACTGCGATATCGACAGGCAGATCCTGCATGGCCGGATCCTTATTGACCGGCGCTTTTTTGGGCACAGTGTCAAAAGCATTCCACAGCAAAGGGAATGCAATGATAATCAACAATGAGAGCAAAACAAGTACCAATTTGCGATTCATTTCGTTTGTCACCGCCTAACCAATCAAAACCTGTGAGCGCCTAGTTATCGTTTGATATTATTATAATGGAAAGCGTATAAATTGCAAAGTTTATTTTGCTGGGGATGAATGTCAGACAATCTTATAAATTGGTTGTCAAATCAAGGGGATTAATGATAGAATTATAGTATCACAATAGAGAAAGGCGAAAAAGATGGGTGAAATCATTTCGTTTTACAGAAGCGACAATCAGATGATGAACGATGCGATTGATCGCGTGGTAGTTGAAATTTATAAAAAGAAACGACAAAGCGGAGACAGAACCTTCTTGATGACCGGCTGCAGCAGCGGATGTGGGACGACAACAAATGCAATTAATCTATCAATTGCATTGTCTGTGGCAGGCTGGAAGACGGTTCTGTTGGACTGTGACCTGAGAAAGGGAGCGAAATATAAAAGACTAAGCGAAAATATCAGAATCGGTCTGGGAGATTATCTGTCTACAGCAGAGAGAGAATTGCAGCTGGATGATATTATTTATCCGACTAACTATCCTACACTGGATTACATCCCGTGCGGACATTCTTCCGGAAGCCCGATTACTCTCTTCTGCACGGTGAAGATGGAACAGCTGATTGACGAACTGGAAAAGGAGTATGATTATATTTTACTGGACTTCCCATCCATCAATGCAGTGTCAGATGCGGATATCCTGATACCGAGAGTGGATGATACCATTCTGGTGCTTGGATTTGGAATGACTTCCAAGAAACAGTTGACGGAAGCCAAACGCAAGGTGGAAGAATTCCCGGATAAGTATATAGGACTGTTGATTAACAGAGTGGAATTTGCCCAGTATAGAAATGCCATTCGTGATTATGATTATTTCCGTCAGGCAAATCTGAAAAAACGCTATAAGCGTCAGATGAAGGGACGGGTAAAAGGAAGAGTGAAAAAAGCTGGGAAAGTACCCAAGGTGAAAAAGGCTAAAAAAGTCAAGAAGGAGAAAAAATGAGAGTGATTTATAAAAAGAGCATCTGGGTGATAGCAGGAGTTCTTCTCCTTGTAAGCAGTATAAAAACAGATGTCCGCGCATTCTCCAAGTCCAGAGTCATGATAGAGGATTACAGACTGGAGGGCGATATTTTAAAGGGCGGCGAGGAGACAGTACTCACTATGACTGTCAAAAATGCAAGTGACAACTCTACGGCACAAAATATATTAATTTCCGGTCAGGGACAGGATAACCTGGTATATCCGGTATACGGCTCCTCCAACCAGATGTATGTGGAACAGTTGGGACCGGGAGAGAGCGAAGAAGTTTCCATCCGATTGCGGGCAGTGGAGGGAATCCGGTATGACAGTGTAAGTTATGCGGTGAATCTGATGTTTAGTGACGAGACCTATTCGGATAACTATACTTCAGCCATCTTGCAGCTTCCGGTCTCCAGAGAGAGTATTCTGGTTGTGAACGATTACTCAGCACCGGAGAGCGCTTATCAGAATGTAAAGGCACGTATCAGCGCAAGCTTTTCCAATCAGGGAATCGGGGATATGTATAATGTCGTGATGCATGTGGAAGGTGTGGATGGCGATAAGGAGTTGGATGGACTCAGCGTGGATGCACTTGCCGGTGGGGAGAGTAGCTTCGTTGAAACATACATATCTTTCTCTGAGATTGGCAGACAGGATATCAAAGTCTATTTTACATATGATGATGAGCAGGGAAATCAGGTTGTTTCGGAGGACAAACATTTTACTATCACAGTCAATGAACCCAGAAACAGCGAAGTGGCAGGTAACGAAGCATTGAAGCAGGGCGGAACTGTACAGGAGAGCGAACTTCAGAACGTCGAGGAGGTGGCACAACTGGAACTTGTTCGAGGAATACTGATTGCTGTTATCTGTGTCATCAGTTTGGGCATTCTAGTTCGCTACAGACGTAAGAAAAACAGATAGAGGAGACTGGAAGCATGAATGAAGATATTGGATTTGAAGACTTTCGATTAAGTTTTCTGGCTTTATGGAAAAATAAGGGAATGATTTTTACGCTTGGTCTGCTTTGTTTTTTGCTTGGATTGGTGGGAACACTCAATATGCCGATTGAAAATGTTTATACAGCCAGAGCGACTGTTTACAGTGCATTTTACGGTTCCTATCAGGAATCGGTGAACGCTGCTGTCGCCATGATGAACTATTCGGACGTCCTGAGCAGTAACAAGGTTTGTGAACGTGCAATCTCCATGATAGGAGATGAACGTCTGGAGGCAGATAAACTGAGAAATATGATTACTGCATCTACGGACAGCTCTTCCATTGTTATGACCATCTCTGTCACCAACACGGATTACGATCTGGCAATCGAGATTGCCAATGCAGTTGCTGAAGCATTTGTAATAGAAATGAGGAGTATCACAGGCAGTGATGCTATTCAGGTGCTTGACCAGGCATCTGTGGCAAGATTGAAAGAAGACGGAGTGCATGAATTGTGGAAACTGAGAGCGTTGTTTTTTATAGCCGGGATGGCATTAGCGTGTGCCTACTTTTTTGTCAAAGAATTTTTTTCAGATAAAATTCGTTCTCTCAGACAGGTGGAAATATATGAAGACAAAATTTTGGGCATAATTCCGCTGCTGGAAGAAGGCGGAAAGGGAGCGAGAAAAGAATGAGAGGAACAAAAATCTGCTTTGCAGCATCCTCCGGTGGACATTTAGAGGAAATTGCACGCTTAAGAGAGCTGACCCAAGAATATGATTCTTTTTTGTTGACAGAGAAGGGAAGCTTTCAAGGGTTGAACTTTTGCGAGCAAATATACTATGTGCCTCAGATTAACCGGAGAGAACTTTTTTTCCTGCCGAAGTTCATCTGGCTGTTTGTGAAATCCTTTGTGATTATCAGAAAAGAACAGCCGGATTTCGTTGTGTCCACAGGCGCACTCGCAACATATCCCATCTGTGTGTGGGCAAAGCTGTTGAAAAAAAAGATTATATACATAGAATCTTTTGCCAGAGTGGATGGACCATCTTTGACAGGAAAATTAATGTATAAAATGGCAGATTTATTTCTCGTACAATGGGAGGAGATGCTCCGGTTTTTCCCGGACGCAACCTATTGTGGCGGGATTTTTTGAGGGGATGGCTTATGATTTTTGTTGTGCTTGGAACACAGAAATTCCAACTGAACAGATTACTGAAACAGTTGGATGAAGAGATGGAAGCAGGGATGATTTCCGAAGAGGTATTTGCACAGATCGGACATTCTGATTATGAACCGAAACATTATGCGTTTGAACATTTTCTAAATCAGGAGACCTTTGAACAGGCAATTCAGAGAGCGGATTTGATTATTGCGCATAGCGGGGTCGGAACGATTATGACTGCTTTAAATGCTCATAAGCCGGTGTTGGTTTATCCGCGACAGGCAAAATATAAGGAGCACGTGGATAATCATCAGATGGATATCGCAACGGCTTTTGCTAAAAAAGACTACGTTTTATGCTACGATGAGACGAAAAGCCTTGCAGATTGCATTGCAGAATGCAGAACAAAAAAATTTGCAGAGTATGTTTCCTGCAGGTCGAATATTGTGGAACAGATTAGAGGATTTATTGCTTCGTGCCAGAAGAGTTGAAGGGAAAAAGAATGAATCAGATAAAGGTAAGTGTTATTGTACCGGTTTACAACGTGGAGAATTACATAGAGAAATGCCTTTATAGTCTGGTGACGCAGACTCTGTCGGAACTGGAAATCCTGGTGGTAAACGATGGGTCAAAGGACAATTCCGACAAGATTATCGCCCGCTTCGTCGCACAGTATCCGGAGCGAATCAAAGTCCTGGTAAAGGAAAACGGAGGCTTATCCGATGCCAGAAATTTTGGTATGTGTTATGCAGAAGGAGAGTACATTGGATTCGTAGACTCCGATGACTATGTGGATCCGGAAATGTATGAGGTCATGTATGCGAAGGCAAAGGAGGGAGATTACCAGATTGTGGAATGTAATCTACACCATACTTTCGCGGATTATGAGGATACGGAAATCGGAGAGCAGATTACAGAAAAAAAGAAACTTCTGATGGAGGGGCGCTCGGTTGTCTGGAACAAAATCTACAAACGGGACTGGCTGGAGTCCACCGGTGTTAATTTCCACAAGGGAATTATCTATGAGGATGTGGAATTTTTCCTGAAACTTATCCCCCATATTGAGCGCTATGCTTATGTGGAACCGGCATTTGTCCATTATGTGCAACGTGAAAGCTCAATTAATCACTATTCCAGCGAGAAGACGTTGGATATTTTAAAGGTATTACAGGAACTGAAAGAGTATTATCAGCAAAACGGGTATTTTGAAGAATACGAGGAAGCTTTGGAATACCTTTAAAATATCCAACGTCTTCTCGC
>JAILPF010000018.1 GCA_024699575.1 Acetatifactor sp.
TACCCATAAGTGAGCAATACTTGAGGGTACGGAGTATTGAGGCCTTCACTACGTCCAGAGCACCGATGGCATAATTCTCTGAGATGAGTGGAAGAAGCAGAACGGCCATAGAGCTGGTGAGCGCATTTGGGAAAAAAATAAGTGGCATGGCCATTCCTGTGAGAACTCCATAGACGCTGAGGGCCTGGGAGTGAGTATAGCCGTAAAGTGCCAGCCGTGCCGGAATGGATACGGATTCAACACTCTGAAGGAGGTTCAAAATGATTCGATTGGCGGTGAGCGGCAGGACCATTTTCATCAGACTCGCGCAGGTCGATAGGATACCTGTTCCGGTAGAAAACAGATTGCTACAGCGGATGGCTGCCATGGCGACAAGCATGGATACGAATTCACCGATTGTAAGCCCCCAGACTGCTATGTTGATGCTGGGAGACAGATGGCGAGAAGCCAGATAGTATGTGAGGAAGTAGACGCATCCCACACGGGTGAGTTGCTCGGCTAATTGGGACAGCGCCGGAACAGCAGCCTTTTTTTCTCCGTAAAAATACCCGTTGAGACAGGCGTGCACAGCACTGAATGGGACGGAGGGGGCGAGAATGCGTATCATGGAGGCCGTTCTTGGTTCAAGAAGAACTTTGATGGCAATAAAATCAGAGAACTGATATAAAACGGTACAGCATATAAGGGAGAGTGGCAGAGAGATACAAAGTCCCACAAGCATTGGAATAAATTTGGATTTTACATGATTCGCGGTGTATTCTGCGACATGCTTTGAGATAGCAGTCTGAAAACCTGTACCTGTCAGGGAAAAGGACAGGGCCAGTATAGGACCCAATAATTGATAAATTCCCATTCCTTCTTCCCCGAATAAGCGGGTGAGATGAATGCGGTAATAGAATCCGATGACTCTGCTGATTAACCCTGTGATAGTGAGAAGAATGGTTCCTGTGATGAGTGGATGTGTTTTTTTTATGCTCATAGGCACCTGAGGTCAAAAGCCTTTTCAAATTATATTCGTAGAGAGTGATTGACAGAACTAAATGTAGGTGCTATAGTATTCATGGAATTCCTAGTAAAATAGTATAAATTAAAAAGAGGTGTAACTATGATATATTTAGATAACGCAGCGACAACCAAAACTGCACCGGAAGTAGTGGATGCGATGCTTCCCTATTTCTCAGAATATTATGGCAATCCAAGCACGATTTATTCCCTGGGGGCGACAGCAAAAAAGGCGGTTACCAAATCCAGAGAGACGATTGCATCGGCAATCGGTGCCAGACCTGAGGAAATATATTTTACAGCAGGAGGCTCGGAGTCGGATAACTGGGCGCTTAAGGCGACGGCGGAAGCTTATGCTGAGAAAGGAAAACATATTATCACTTCGAAGATAGAGCATCATGCAATTCTACATACCTGTGAGTATCTTGAAAAGCGTGGTTTTGAGATTACCTATCTGGATGTTGACAGTGATGGCTTGATTGATTTGGAGCAGTTAAAGCAAGCCATTCGTCCGGATACGATATTAATCAGCATTATGTTTGCCAACAATGAAATCGGTACGATTGAGCCGATTGCTGAAATCGGTGCTATTGCAAAAGAGAGAGGTGTACTTTTCCATACGGATGCAGTACAGGCTTTCGGACAGATTCCGATTCATGTGGATGAGCTGAATATTGACATGCTCAGCGCAAGCGGCCATAAACTGAACGGCCCCAAAGGCATTGGATTTTTGTATATCAGAAAAGGAGTCAAGAGCCGTTCCTTTATTCATGGTGGTGCACAGGAAAGAGGAAGGCGTGCGGGAACAGAAAATGTTCCGGGAATAGTGGGTCTGTCAGCGGCTACAGAAAGAGCACTTCGTATTATGCCGGAGAAAATCAAAAAGGAAACAGAGCTTAGAGACTATCTGATTGGTAAACTGGAGACGGAAATTCCTTATGGATGGTTAAACGGTCACAGAACCAAGAGGTTGCCGGGAAATGTCAACTTTTCTTTCCGCTACATTGAGGGAGAATCCATGTTGATTCTGCTGGATGGAAAGGGAGTTTGTGCTTCCAGTGGATCTGCCTGCACATCCGGCTCATTGGATCCGTCACATGTGCTTTTGGCAATTGGATTGAAGCACGAAGATGCGCATGGTTCGCTCAGATTGACACTCTCTGAGGAGACTTCTAAGGCAGATATTGATTTTGTTGTGGAAGAGCTGAAGAAGATAGTCCAAAGACTTCGGGAGATGTCTCCTTTATATGAGGACTTTATTAAGTCGCAAAAATAAGATATAATGAAAGGTGAGAAAAATATATGTATAGCGAAAAGGTAATGGATCACTTCCAAAATCCCAGAAATGTCGGAGAGATTGAAAACGCAAGCGGAGTTGGTACGGTCGGCAATGCCAAGTGCGGAGATATTATGAGAATGTTTCTGGACATTGATGAGAATGGAGTGATTACAGAGGCTAAATTTAAAACATTTGGATGTGGGGCTGCTGTTGCTACCAGCTCCATGGCGACAGAACTGGTAAAAGGTAGAACCATTCAGGAGGCTTTGCAGGTAACCAATCGAGCAGTAATGGAGGCATTGGATGGACTTCCTCCTGTGAAGGTACACTGTTCATTGCTTGCAGAGGAAGCGATTCATGCAGCACTCTGGGATTATGCGGAGAAGAACCATATCCGGATTGAGGGTCTCGAAAAGCCGAAAAGCGATATCAGCGAAGAAGCAGACGAGGAAGATTATTAATGAAACAAAAAGTTGTAGTGGGTATGTCCGGCGGAGTAGATTCCTCCGTGGCAGCAATGCTCTTAAAAGAGCAAGGATATGATGTGATTGGTGTGACCATGCAGATATGGCAGGACCAGGATAGGGAGGAAATAGAGTGTAATGGGGGATGTTGCGGACTCTCAGCAGTCGATGATGCGAGAAGAGTGGCTGACATTTTGGATATCCCATATTATGTGATGAACTTCCGGC
>JAILPF010000021.1 GCA_024699575.1 Acetatifactor sp.
ACCGAACGGTACGCACGGTGGTGTGAGAGGTCGGAATTTCTCACTTATGAGAAATTCCTCCTACTCGATTATAAACCAAGGGCTGAAAGCTTGAAAATCGAGCCTTCAGCCCATCCATTATCATAGAAGATCTAATTTACAGAGTTTTTTTCACACACTCATTTCCATTGCCACATCCAGAATCTGACAGTGTTCATCCCCAAATGCTTTATGAAGATTTTTCTGGCATATGGTGCTGAATATGATATTTCTTTGGCAATAGTATCAATTGAAATATCTTCATGGATATGGTTTTTAATAAAATTCTGCATCAATCGTACAGCTTGTATTTGATGATCCTTCGGCTTAACTCCTTGTGAATATATAATAGCCGAGATACTTACAATAATTCTCGACTATTTTTAGCCTTTTCATGAAAAGAAGGAACACAAAACATGATTAATAAATTCTTCTGTGCGTGCAGAGTTTTCGAAAGTAACTGATGAGGATATATGCCGTTCCTGCCTCCAGATAAGTGCATCCTCCAACAATTCTTTATATTCCGGAAGAAACTCCATAGCCCATTTCGCAGCTGCAGGCTTAGAAGTTTGATTTCCCGTCTGAGTGGTATACAGAGCTCTGCAGATTGTAAGAATAGCATAGGCTAAACTGTAGCTGTCCTTACAAATCTTTATACGATCTCGAAAACTGTGTGCATATCTTTTAATTTGCCCTACAAATTCTTCTTTGGAAATATAAGGAATCATCTCTTTGGGATCAGTTCCGACTAGCGGGATGGCATATTCTCTGACAAGGTACCACTCATCAATCCATTCTGCATCGGCAACTATCATATGAAGTGGTTCCCCCGGTGATATATTTGCCATATAAAAGGGGACTGTTTTGAAGTTTTTTAATCCATCAGCGGGAGTATAGTGGACTTCAATCCGATTATCCCATTCAGGGTATTTACGGATTATTTCTTCATGCATAGTGCGAATCCTTGCCAATTCATTTGCCGTAACTTCAGAACTGATTAAACAGAGAGTGTCTATGTCACTGGCGTTTTCGTCAAAGTCTCCCCAAACAAGAGAGCCGTACACATAATAGCCCAGTAGCTTTTTGCCGAAGATATCTTTATGTCCTTCAAGCAATTTCTCCAATATTTGATTTATTTCTGCATATTGAGATATTTTCATCAGATTTTTCCAAAGAGTTTCTTTCACTTATTTTCTATGTACTTTGTCATTCCACGGCTTTTTGAAAAACCAAATCGCTCATAAAAGCCTTCTTTTCCCTCAGCGGCTGTAAGCCCCACACTGGTAAAATCCCCTTCCGCAGTGTGTTCTTCTACATATTTCAAGAGTTTATTTACTATGGCTGTTCCGATACCATTACCCTGATATTCCGGAAGAACCACTATTTCCTGCAGATACCAGTACATAACTCCATCACCTACAAGACGTCCCATACCAACCACTTCGTCATTTACCAAAGCAACTACATCATAGAGATTATTATTGAGAGCCATTTTCACTAACTCTACAGGTCTCTCTCTAAAACCTGCTGCAACCTTGAGTTTGATAAAATCCTTGGCTTCCAGCTTATTTTCTATTAGCGTGTACTCGATCATAGCGCCTTTTCTCCTAATATAGCTTCCGACTGGTCAAATTAGCTTGTCCTTCATTCTCATTTTATGGATATTGTCCAGTTATCACCATCCACCAGATACTGAAATTCAGTAAGTTCCGGATCATTGAAAACTCTCAAAAGATCTTCCAGATCATCAACAGCTTTTACTTCTGAAAGTCTGTCATATTCTACCCATTCCATATCGCCTTCATCGGATGAAACAACCTGTCCGTTGAAGCTTTCGGTTTTGAATAGAAGCACGATGTATCTTCCGTTATCAATCGGAAACTGCTTGATGCCGACAAGTCTGGGTTTTATGATATCCAGCCCGGTTTCTTCTTTCATTTCCCTTATGACTGCATCCACAAAAGATTCTCCGGGTTCCACATGTCCACCAGGGAGCGTGTAACCCTGCCAATCTTTCTTTACGCGGTTTTGT
>JAILPF010000044.1 GCA_024699575.1 Acetatifactor sp.
GTGCATGTACCGAAACTGATGTACTATTGGAGAAGTCATGCAGGCAGCGTGGCATCAGGCATTGACGCAAAACCTTATGCGATACAGGCTGCAAAGGGGGCTGTCGCAGAGCATTTGAAAAAACACGGTTTTGAACATTTTCAGATAAGCAGTACCAAGGCATTTGAAACCATTTTCCGTATCCGATATCAGGTTATCGGCAATCCGAAGATTTCCATCATCATTGCGAACAAGGATCATGTGGAGGACCTTCGAAGATGCGTGACATCCGTCCTTGAGAAATCTACTTATGATAACTATGAGATTATCATTGTGGAGAACAATAGTACTACACAGGAGATAAAAGATTATTATAAGGAGCTTACAGAAAAGCATTCCAATAAGATAACAATTGTTACTTTTGAGGGCGAATTCAATTATTCCGCGGTAAACAATCTGGGTGCCGAGTCTGCGACAGGTGAGTATCTTCTTCTGTTGAATAATGATACGGAAGTGATTACCGTCAACTGGATAGAGGAGCTGTTGATGTATGCCCAGCGGGAGGATGTGGGTGCAGTTGGCGCAAAACTTTATTATGGAGATAAAACTATTCAGCATGCGGGTGTGGTAATCGGTCTTGGCGCACATCGCACAGCCGGACATAGCCACTATAAGCAGCATAGGCAGAATCTCGGTTACATGGGCAGACTTTGCTATGCACAGAATGTATCCGCTGTTACCGGAGCTTGTCTGATGGTAAAGAAGAGCTTGTTTATGCAGGTCGGCGGTCTGGATGAGGGGTTTGCAATCTCCTTGAACGACGTAGACTTCTGTTTGAAACTCCGCGAGATTGGTCTTTTAAATGTATTCACTCCGTTCGCAGAGCTGTATCATTATGAGTCCATCTCAAGAGGTCTGGATGATTCCGGTGAGAAAGCTAAGCGCTACGACAGAGAGTCGGCTAAATTCCGTGAAAAGTGGAAACACGTCCTGGAGAAAGGAGATCCCTATTATAATCCTAATTTCTCCCTGGACAGGAGTGACTTCTCCATAAAGCATGACAATGTTGCAATGAAGTCATGAGTATGGTAGAATACAGCTTGAGAAATCAGCATGGAAAAAGCAGTAGCGGAGGAAAAGAAAAATGAGTTATAAAGACGAATACCAGTTTTGGCTGGAAAACGATTATTTTGATCAGGATACCAAAAATGAGCTACTTGCAATCCGCAATGATGAGGGCGAGATTGAAGAGCGCTTCTACAAAGAGCTTGAATTTGGTACCGGTGGTCTGAGAGGTGTGATTGGTGCCGGCACCAACCGTATGAATATTTATACTGTTCGTAAGGCGACACAGGGACTTGCTAATTTTATCTTAAAGCAGGGTACACAGGCGAAAGGAGTGGCAATTTCCCACGACAACAGAAGGATGTCCAGAGAATTTGCCGAGGAGGCAGGACTCTGCATGGCAGCGAATGGAATCAAGGCATATATTTTTGATTCACTGAGACCTACCCCGGAGCTTTCCTTTGCACTTCGCACATTGGGATGTACAGCAGGTATTATGGTGACCGCAAGCCATAACCCTCCTGAATACAATGGCTACAAGGTATACTGGGAGGACGGTGCACAGGTGACAGCACCGAAGGATACACAGATTATCGATGAGGTTCAGGCTATCAAAGACTATGCAGAAGTAAAATCCATGAGCATGGAGGATGCAAAGAAAGCAGGTCTGTATGAAATCATCGGAAGTGAAATTGATGATGCTTATATGGCTGAGCTTAAGAAACAGATTATCCATCCTGAAGTGATTTCTGAGATGGCTGATAAAATTAAAATTGTTTATACACCTCTTTGCGGAACAGGTAATCTCCCTGTGCGCAGAGTCCTTTCAGAGCTTGGATTTAAGCATGTATATGTAGTTCCCGAGCAGGAAAATCCGGATCCGAACTTTACGACACTGGAGTACCCGAACCCGGAGGATCCCAAGGCGTTTACCTATGCATTGAAGCTGGCAAAGGAAAAGGATGCAGATATTATTCTGGCTACCGACCCGGATGCAGACAGACTTGGAGTTTATGCAAAAGATACCAGGACCGGGGAATACGTATCTTTCACAGGTAATATGTCCGGAATGCTGATTGCAGAATACATCTTGAGGGAGAGAACCGCGACCAAGACAATGCCGGTAAATCCCGCACTGGTTACAACAATTGTAACAACCAATATGACAGTGCCCATTACACAGGCTTACAATGTGAAGCTGATTGAGGTCCTGACAGGATTTAAATACATTGGAGAGCAGATTAAATTCTTTGAGCAGACAGGAAGCAACAATTATGTGTTTGGTCTGGAAGAGAGTTACGGATGCCTGGCAGGTACTCATGCAAGAGATAAGGATGCAATCGTTGCGGTAATGTGTCTGTGCGAAGTGGCTGTATACTGCAAGAAGCAGGGTAAGACTCTCTGGGATATGATGATTGACACTTATGAGAAATATGGATATTTCAAAGAGACACAGTATACCATCACGCTGAAAGGCATCGATGGCTCCAAGCAGATTGCCGAGATTATGGATAAACTTCGTGCTAATCCGCCTAAGGCTTTCGGCGACCTCAAGGTTTTGAAATTCAGAGATTATCAGAATGATGTCATTTTGGATATGGAGAGCGGTGCAAAGACCACAACAGGACTTCCCAAGTCCAATGTTCTATATTTTGAGTTGCCTGACAATGCATGGTGTTGCGCAAGACCTTCCGGAACAGAGCCTAAGATTAAGTTCTACATGGGTGTGAAGGGCGACAGTCTTGCAGATGCAGAAGCCAAGGTTGCTAAACTTACTGAAGATTTGAAAGCTCAGTTGTAATTTCCTTTAATAGTGTTCATAAATAACAGAAAAACAGCGAATCGCCGCAGAGGAGGTTTGCTGTTTTTATCTGATAGGAAGCTTAATTCATGAGAAAAATAAACGGTTCAGACATTAAGAAAACCATATATTACCTTAAGCGCAACGGCATCAGGAATACGATTAGCGCCGCCCTGGAACGTGTCAAAACCATGGAAGAGGATTATCTGCCGATACAACTGACCTCCGGACAGCTGGAAGAACAGAGAAAAGGCGTACAAGGATTTCAAGAACTTTTCAGTATTGTTGTTCCAGCCTATCGGACAAACCCGGTATACCTCAAGGAATTGATTGATTCTTTACTGGCACAGACCTATTCTGACTGGGAACTGATTCTTGCGGATGCCACTGAGGATGAAAGTGTAAAAACGATTGTAGAGACCTATGAAGACAGCAGAATCTGTTATGTGCATCTGGAGTGCAACGGAGGCATTTCAGAGAACACCAATGCGGCACTTTCCTACGTAAAGGGGCAGTATACAGGCCTTCTGGATCATGATGACCTGCTGACAGCGGATGCATTGTATGAAATGGCTAAAAAAATTGCTGAGTGCAAAGCAAAAGGTATTGAGGTTTCAGCTGTGTACTCTGATGAAGATAAATGTGATCAGGATGCACAAAAATTCTATGAGCCGAATTACAAAGAAGATTTCAATTTCGATATGCTGTTGAGCAACAATTACATCTGCCATTTCCTTGTGATGAAGACAGAAGTAATGAGGAAACTACGCTTCCGGAAAGAATATGATGGTGCTCAGGACTATGATTTAGTGCTTCGGGCTGCCTATGACTGGATGGAGCATCCGGAGCGGATTGCCCATGTGCCGAAAGTATTGTACCACTGGAGATGTCATAATGCTTCGACAGCAGAAAACCCTCAGAGCAAACAGTACGCATATGAAGCGGGAAGAAGAGCTCTCCAAAATTTTGCTGACACCTTGGGCTTCCATGCAGAGGCAAGACATTTAAAACATTTGGGCTTTTATGAGTTAAAGTATACCGACGTACCTTTTGATACCAGAAGTGATTTGGCTGCTGTGGGAGGTAGAATCATATCAGGAAACAGGGTGGCAGGCGGAAGATATGGGGCGGATGGAACCCTCTTTTATGAAGGACTTCCGGCTGCGTACAGCGGATATTTGCATAGAGCAGTGCTTCAGCAGGACGCGGAGGCACTGGACATGAGATGTATCAAAATTGCACCGGAGTATCAAAAAGTATTTGAAAAAATAACTGGTGTAATGTATTGCGAAGACGGCGATACCGGTTTCTTTGACATAAGCCGGCTGCCGGTGGATACAGACTGGAAAGCTTTAAGCATTCAGCTGGGTGAGGAAATCAGAAAACAGGGTGGACGCATGCTTTATATGCCTTCTGTCGAGAGGAAGTGGAAACATGCATGAAATAACAGTTGTTATACCAAATTATAACGGAAAAGGTTATTTGGACGATTGCCTGACAGCATTGTCGAAACAGGATTTCGCTCCCGGATTTGAAACTCTGGTTGTTGATAATGGCTCTACGGATGGAAGTGTGGAACTGTTGCGGGAAAAGTGGGGCGATGTGCAAACGGTTCTTCTGCCGGAGAATACGGGCTTTTGCCATGCGGTTAATGTTGGAATCGAAAAAAGCGATTCCCCCTTTGTTATTCTGTTAAACAATGATACAAAAGTTAAAGCAGGATTTATTAAAGAACTATACAATTCTATTACACAGGACGAAAAGATTTTTTCCGTAAGCGCGCAGATGCTGATGTGGGACGAACCGGAGTATATCGATGATGCCGGTGACAGATATTGTGTGATGGGCTGGGCTTTTTCCAGAGGCAAAGGAAAACGCAGGGAAGACTATAACAAACCCTGTGAAGTTTTTGCTGCCTGTGGCGGAGCTGCCATTTACAGGAAGTCAATTTTTGATGAGATAGGGCTGTTTGATGAATTGCATTTTGCGTATCTGGAGGATATTGATATCGGGTATCGGGCAAAAATCTTCGGATACCGGAATTTATATGAGCCCGGCGCGCAGGTAATTCATTATGGAAGTGCATCGTCAGGTTCTCGCTACAATGCATGGAAGACGGAGATTGCAGCGGCAAACAATATTTATCTTGTCGGAAAAAACATGCCGTTTTTACAGTTGCTGATAAACCTTCCTTTTCTGTTCGTTGGTTTTTTCCTGAAATTTCTGTTTTTTTGCAAGAAACGAATGGGGAAAATATATTTGAAAGGAATTGCTGCTGGATTCAGAAAGCTGTTTTCCAAGGATGGGAGAAAGCGTATTGTGCGTTTTTTGCCCGCAAATTTTGGACATTATTTTGGAATTCAGATGCAGCTATATGCCAATGCCATCCGAATTATTAAGAAATCTTAAGTTGTTCTTTTATAAAAACTATTGTAAAATGATGGCAGTTTGAAAGGTATATTATAGGGTGCGCTTATGATCAGAGATAATCAAAAAGTGTTCAATCGTCTCTTGGTATTGATTGATGCTGCCATCATTGGTGTGGCTTTTATACTTTCCTACTACATCAAGTTTTATATCCTTGTTGACGGACCGGGTCCCGGTGTGCTGCCGGTAGTGGAATACGTCAAATTATTGTTGTTCCTGATTCCGGGATATCTCCTTCTCTATCAGAGATGTAACGTATATTCTCCGAAGCGAACCGCACGTGGAAAGTACGAAGTATATAGTATTATTCAAGCCAACACATTGGGAATTGCAACGTTCATTGTGATTTTGTATGTACTGATCAAAGAGATTAACTATTCCCGTTCAGTGATTGCTATTTTTTATGTGTTGAATATTACAATGACTTCTGCGTTTCGATTTATTCTGCGCAGAACTTTGAGAAAGTTTCGCAAGGCAGGATATAATCTGAAACATATTCTGCTGGTAGGATATTCCAGAGCGGCAGAGGAATATGTGAAACGTATTCTGGATAATCCGCAATGGGGATATGTGGTCTGTGGTATTTTGGATGAACATGTTCCGGCAGGAACTTTGTATAAGGGCGTAAAAGTGCTGGGGACTATCGGCAATCTGGAAATTATTCTTCCGGAGAACAAATTGGACGAGATTGCAATCACTCTTCCTCTGGGTGACTATGATATGTTGGAAGACATTGTCGGCATTTGTGAGAAATCCGGTGTGCATACCAAGTTTATTCCGGATTATAACAGTTTGATTCCGACCAGACCTTATACGGAAGATTTGATGGGACTTCCGGTTATCAATATCAGGCATGTCCCTCTGACCAATACGGGTAATCGAGTGATGAAGAGAGCAATGGACATAGCGGGAGCTTTGTTTGGGCTTTTGATTACCTCTCCGATTATGATTGTCTCGGCAATTCTTGTGAAGCTTTCGAGCCCGGGACCGATTATCTTTAAGCAGGAGAGAGTAGGACTTCACAACAAAACATTTTATATGTATAAGTTCAGAAGTATGGAATTACAGAATCCCGGCGAAGAGAAAAAAGCGTGGACTGTTAAAAACGATCCGCGGGTTACAGCTGTAGGAAAAGTGTTGCGTAGAACAAGTCTGGATGAATTGCCCCAGCTGTTTAATATTTTAAAGGGTGATATGAGTCTGGTCGGACCAAGACCCGAGAGACCCTTGTTTGTAGAAAAATTTAAAGAAGAAATTCCCCGTTATATGGTAAAACATCAGGTGCGTCCGGGACTCACCGGCTGGGCACAGGTCAATGGTATGCGGGGAGACACCTCAATCAAAAAGAGAATCGAATATGATATTTACTATATTGAAAATTGGACGTTGGGGTTTGACATCAAAATAATATTGATGACCTTTTTTACAGGTTTTATCAATAAAAATGCTTATTAATCAGAGAAAGGTATGGACGAAACATGGCGGAGAACCAAAATCAAAGAGGCACAGGAAGAAGAATGAGTGCAAAACAGCGGGCAGCGAAGAAAAGAAGAAAAATGATCTTTTTCGGAATAGAAGTTGTTTTGATACTGGCAATGTTGATTGTGCTGTATCTGGTAATGTCAAAAACGAACACGGAGGGACCTAAGGTTACAGTCTTAGAGCCGGAAGAGCTGGAAATCTCCGAGGAAGTTGTAGAAAATGAGACGATGAAGGGCTATATGAATGTGGCGTTGTTCGGGGTGGATGCCAGAAGCAATTCTCAGCTATACAAGGGTAGCCGAAGTGACAGTATTATGATTGCAAGTATCAATATGGATACCGGTGATATTAAGCTTGTCAGTGTTTATCGAGATACCTATCTCAACATCGGAACTGATAAATACATTAAATGTAATCATGCGTACTCTAACGGTGGTGCAGAACAGGCAGTTAAGATGCTGAACATGAATCTGGACATGGATATTAAGGATTTCGTTACAGTCAGCTACAAGGGGCTGAGCGAGGTGATTGATGGTCTCGGCGGAGTATACATTGATGTCGACAGTGAAGAATTGAAACATATCAATAACTATCAGATAGATATTGCTGATGTACTTAAAACAGAATACAAACCGGTTACCGAGCCCGGATATCAGCTCCTTGACGGTCTGCAGGCAACTGCTTACTGCCGTATCCGTTATACTCAGGGTGATGACTTTAAGCGTGCAGCACGTCAGCGAGAAGTAATCAAAGCAATTGAGGAGCAGGCGAAGAAAGCAAGCTTGAATACTTTGACCAAGGTTTTCAATGAAGCAATTGATGATGTGTACACAAGCATTGATTCTAAAGATATTTTGGATTTGTTAGGTAATATTGCAAAATATAAAATTGTCGATGAGGGTGGTTTCCCTGAGGAAAGCATGCGTACCACGACAAACCTTGGAGCAAAAGGAAGCAGCGTTATCCCTGTAGATCTGGAATCAAACGTAGTATGGTTACATCAGTTTCTGTTTGATGACCAGAATTATTCTGTAACATCCAGTGTAAAAGAGTATAGCCAGCATATCAAGAATGATGTAGCAGCTTATACCGAATAAAAGTAAGTAAATTTTTGGGGGCTTTAAAAAGCCCCCTATATTGTTTATGCGGAGAGTGACTTTACATGGAAATTGACGTGATTATCCCCTTGTACAAACCGGATAAGAGAATATTTGACCTCTTGGACAAGCTGCAAAAACAAACGCAGCCGGTGCAGAATATTATTTTGATGAATACGGAAGAGATATATTTTCAAAAAATAACAAAGGGAATTGATTTTTTCGCAAAATATCCCAATATAAAGGTATATCATTTGTCTAAGCAGGAGTTTGACCATGGCAACACCAGAAGGAAGGGCGTGGAATACTCTCATGCCCCGGTGTTTGTGATGATGACTCAGGATGCTATGCCGGCTGATGTCTATCTTCTGGAGAAACTTATCACGCATCTTGGCGAGGAAAAAGTTGCAGCTGCATATGCAAGGCAACTGCCGGACGAAGATTGCAATATCGAGGAAAGACTGTCCAGGGCATTTAATTATCCGGAACAATCACTCGTTAAATCAAAGGATGACTTGGAGCGTATGGGCATTAAAACCTATTTCTGTTCCAATGTCTGCGCAGCATACCGTAGGGACGTGTATGATGAGCTGGGAGGATTTGTAAAAAAGACCATTTTTAATGAGGACATGATTTATGCAGCCGGAGCTATCGAAAAAGGCTATAAAGTTGCTTATGAAGCAGAGGCCAAAGTCGTTCATTCTCATAATTATACGAATATGCAACAGCTGAAGCGCAATTTTGATCTGGGCGTCTCGCAGGTGGAATATGCAGAGATTTTTGATGCTGTACCCTCTGAAGGAGAGGGGAAAAAAATGGTTGCAAGTACCACAAAATATCTGCTGCATCATGGTATGATTTTGCGACTGCCGCATTTTTATCTTCAGTGTGCCAGCAAATATACAGGGTATCTATTGGGAAAGAATTACAGGAAGCTGCCGAAAAAACTGGTACTTGCTCTGACCTCCAACAAGGAATATTTTAGCAAATAATTTTATAACTTTTTTTCTATTTGAACACAATTTCTTCACAAATTGAGATTATACTGTGTTCAAACAGTAAGGAAAGTGAGGTAATCACATATGTACGACAACGAAATTTATTCCGGTTCCCAGGCCGGCGATCATACAACCGGTAATTACAGCGGAACCTACAGTAACACAGACTATTTTTCCACACATCAACAGAATGGGGCTTACAGACAGGAGCAGAGTACACCCAAAGCGAATAAACCCCACAAATTCTGGAAGAAAGCAGTTGCAAGCGTAGCACTTGGCCTTTGTTTTGGCGTGTTCGCCGGCGCAGGTTTTTATGGGGTGGAAAGAGTGCTTGGAGACAAGCAGACCGAAAGCGCGAGCGCTGTTTCGGAGAAGAGTGCGAATATCGAAAGTTACGATATTCAGGAGGCATTGGAGAAAGCAGGTATCAACTTAAACAATGTGAACAATGTTACTTATGTTGACACGGCTATTTCTGATGTAGTGTCGGACGTGATGCCGGCTATGGTATCCATTATCAATAACTATACGGAGACAACCAGATTCTGGGGACAGACTTACTCCCAGGAGGGGCAGGCAAGCGGTTCCGGTATTATCGTTTCCGAGAACGATACGGAGCTTCTGATTGTCACCAATCATCATGTGGTTGACGGTGCGACATCTCTGGAGGTTACTTTCATTGATGGCTCTACAGCGGAAGCGAAGATTAAGGGCATGGATTCAGACATGGATTTGGCGGTAATTGCTATCAAGAAAGAGGACATGAGCGACGAAACCCGTAGCGCGATTACAATTGCAACACTGGGTGACAGTGATAACCTGAAACTTGGCGAGCCGGTTATTGCAATCGGTAACGCTTTGGGCTATGGTCAGTCTGTTACCAATGGTATTGTCAGCGCTTTAAACAGAGAAGTTGAAATGGAAGACGGATCTGTCGGTACTTTCATTCAGACCAACGCAGCTATCAACCCCGGTAATTCCGGTGGAGCACTGTTAAATATCAACGGTGAGGTTATCGGCATCAACTCCAATAAAATAGGCGGTGAAGCCGTGGAAGGTATGGGTTATGCAATTCCTATTTCCTCTGCCAGCCCGATTATCGCTGAACTTTTGGAACGTCAGACCAGAGATAAAGTGGATGATACGGAAAGAGGATATATTGGAATTACCCTCCAGGAGGTAACTCAGCAGAGTGCATTGATGTACAATATGCCTGTAGGTGTATTCGTTGTGAGCGTGGAGGAAGGTTCGGGCGCAGAGAAAGCGGGCCTGGTAAAAGGTGATATTATTGTCAAATTTGATGGACAGAAAATCACATCCAATGCTGATCTCCAGGAAGCAATTCAGTATTTTGCAGTAGGTGATACTACCAAGATTACAATTCAACGTTTCGAAAACGGCGAATATGTAGCACATGAATACACTATCACCTTGGGCGAAAGACCCAATGAAACCAGATAATATCGAATTAAAATAGATACAGTACCGCTATGGCGCAGGGGTGACAAACCACACCCCTGCGCCGTTTTGTATATGCACTGCAGGAAAACAAGCACGCGTGAAACAGTTTAGAAAAACTTAACTTGTGAAATATCGATTTATTCAGTAAAATAGACCTAGCAATAACAATCCGGCACTGATTCGGAGCCGGCTTCATTAGAAAGGATATGGTGACAAAATGTCAGATGATTATAGAGAGGTAGAGGACGAACTCCTGGAACAGCAGGATAAAACAGATAAGGATGCTTCTAACACTTCCAAAGCAGGGAAGGGGGACAATACGGAATATGAGGACGTCTGCTTTATTTGCCGCAGACCTGAGAGCAAAGCCGGCAGAATGTTCAAGCTCCCCAATAATATTTGTGTCTGCGATGACTGTATGCATAAGACCATGGAGACGGTCAGCCAGTTTGACTACCAGGGGATGCTTCACAATCCCAATATCAGCTTCGTCAATTTAGCAGACCTGCAGGGAGACGGGGGAATCCCCAACAAGCAGAAACTTAAGAAAAAGAAACCACAGGAGAGTGCTGAGCCCGTTCTGGATATCAAAAATATACCGGCACCCCATAAGATAAAAGCCAGCCTGGATGAATATGTTGTCGGGCAGGAACATGCGAAGAAGGTTATTTCCGTGGCAGTTTATAACCACTATAAGCGTGTCGCAACCAACACCATGGATAAGATAGAGATTGAAAAATCCAATATGCTGATGATTGGACCTACCGGAAGCGGCAAGACATATCTGGTGAAGACTTTGGCGAGATTGCTGGATGTGCCTTTAGCTATTGCGGATGCAACTTCTCTGACCGAGGCCGGATATATCGGTGATGATATAGAGAGCGTGGTCTCCAAACTTCTTGCAGCAGCGGATAACGATGTGGAGAAGGCGGAACGCGGAATTATCTTTATCGATGAGATTGATAAGATTGCAAAAAAGAAAAATACTACTTCCAGAGACGTAAGCGGTGAGAGCGTCCAGCAGGGGATGTTAAAACTGTTGGAGGGTGCTGAGGTGGAAGTGCCAGTGGGAGCTAACAGCAAGAATGCCATGGTTCCGCTGGTTACTGTAAATACCAGAAACATTTTGTTCATCTGTGGAGGGGCATTCCCTGATTTGGAGGACATCATCAAGGAACGCTTGACAAAGACTGCATCCATCGGATTTAATTCCGAGCTGAAGGATAAATATGATAAGGACAAGGATATCTTGTCCAAAGTAACTGTGGAGGATATTCGCAAATTCGGTATGATACCGGAGTTCATTGGTCGTCTTCCCATCATCTACACTCTCCAGGGACTCACCAAAGAGATGATGGTGAAGATTCTGCGTGAGCCCAAGAACGCAATCCTGAAGCAGTATCAGAAGCTGCTCGAGCTGGATGAGGTAAAGCTGGAGTTTACGGATGATGCACTTGAGGCCATTGCTGAGAAGGCTATGGAGAGAGACACGGGCGCACGAGCACTCAGGTCTATTATCGAGGAATTCATGCTGGATATCATGTACGAGATTCCAAAGGATGATAATATCGGTAGAGTAACCATTACCAAAGATTACATTCAAGGAACGGGCGGACCTGTTATCGACATTCGCTCCAACCTGATTAAAGAGCCAATGGAAAATCTGGTTGAGGTTGTAGCAGAGTAAGTTAACAGCAGTAAAGTAACAGTAGTAAGCCAATAGCAGTAGAGGACACGCAAGATTGAGTAATTTACCAATCCGCGTGTCTTTTTTGTTGATTATTCTAGTCAGATGTCTATTATCCTTTGGTTAAGTCCACCAAATAGACATACGAAACAACAATAAACTGCAGGTCGCGTGTCGAGTGAAAAAATAGTCAACATGTGAAAATTAAAATTTTTCTCTTTTGCGTGTAATAGCCCAAAATGATCGACATGCCTCAGAGAAGAAAGTGATGCTACGCGTGCCTTCGGACGAAATTATTCCCAAAAGTGATAAAAACAGTATTGACATTCTACAAAAGTATGATATCATAAACATATGAACAATGGTTCATATGAATGATGATAAAATTGAAATGCAAATGAGACGCATTTGCAAATGGAGGGAAAGCTATGAAGAAAACATTTCAGATTGAAGTAGATTGCGCAGCATGTGCACAGAAAATGGAAGATGCAGCGAAGAAGGTTGCCGGAATTCTCGATGCAACAGTCAGCTTTATGACTCAGAAAATGAAAGTGGAATTTGAGGAAGGCTTGGAC
>JAILPF010000054.1 GCA_024699575.1 Acetatifactor sp.
TAAATGGTTGGGCGCGCTAGGCATTAATGTAATAATTACTGTGTTTTTGGCTGAAGCTATGAGCTTCGTATACGATAGGATAGTAAATCTTTTTAAACAGGCATCTCGTTTTATACCGGGTTCAGGAACTATGAAATTGAACAAGATAAAAGCAGTAATCTTTGATATGGATGGAACCTTGCTGGACACAGAACGGTACTTCCGTATCTTTTGGCCCAAGGCGGCAGCAGCCTTTGGGTATCATATGACGGACGAGCAGGCATTGGAACTTAGAAGTCTGGGGAGACCTTTTGCACCGAAAAAGCTGAAGGAATGGTTCGGTGAAGACTTTGATTATGTGGCGGTCAGACAAAAGAGACGTGAGATGATGGAGCCTTTTCTTACGGAAAACGGGATTGACCTAAAGCCCGGCGCTGTGGAGATATTACAGGAACTGCATAAAAGAGGAGTCACTGTTGCCATTGCCACAGCCACAGAGTCAGGCAGAGCAAAAGAATGTCTGGAGCAGGTGGGAATCTATTCCTACATAGACAAGCTGATTTGTGCCAATATGGTGGAACAGGGGAAACCTGCACCGGATATTTACCGATATGCTGTCTGTCAACTTGGTCTATCCCCGGAAGAGTGCATTGCCGTGGAGGATTCTCCGAATGGGGTGAAGAGTGCCCATGCGGCAGGATGCAAGGTGGTAATGGTTCCGGATCAGACGAAACCTGATGAAGAGCTAAGTAAGCTACTATATGGTTGTGTTGAGAATTTGAGCGAAATGGTGAGATTTCTTTGAACATTGTGAGGAATATAACGGTTTCTTACCTTCAGCGGTACTTGATTTTTAAGTACCGCTGTGATATTCTTTTAACGATTAAAGATTGAAGAAAAAGAGGCTCTCTTGAGCGGAAAGGAACGTTAATCATGAGACAGGGTTTTGATGAACTGATTTCTAAAGTAAAAGAATGTGGTAAAAAGACAGTGGCAGTTTCTGTGGCACAGGACTCCGCAGTTTTGGAGGCTGTTCAGGCAGCAAAAGAGCGCGGAATTGCAGATGCGATTCTGGTAGGTGATGAGGCAAAGATTCGTGAAATCGCTGCAAGCATCAACATGAGTCTGGATGGTTTCGAGATTATAGATGAGCCGGATATGATTCAGGCTTCCCTGACAGCTGTTAAACTTGCACATGATGGCAAGGTTGACATGTATATGAAGGGACTGATTGACACTAAGAATTTCTTAAAGAGCGTTTTGGACAAAGAAGTTGGCCTTCGTACCGGTGGACCTCTTTCCCATGTGGCAGTGTTTGATATTCCTTCCGCTGAGAAGCTTTTATATTTAACTGACGTTGCATTTATGACCTATCCTACATTGGAGGACAAGGTACATATCATTAACAATACCGTTCCCGTATGTAAGGCTTGCGGTGTGGAGATGCCCAAGGTTGCTCCTCTGGCAGCAGTGGAAGTTGTAAATCCTAAAATGCCTGCTACTGTTGAGGCAGCTGAACTTGCACGTATGAATGAAGAAGGCGAGATTACAGGTTGTATCGTGGACGGACCTCTCTCCTTGGACCTTGCTATTGATCCTGAGGCAGCTATTCATAAAGGAGCTACCAATCGTAAAATTCAGGGTGATGCAGATGTTCTGCTCTTCCCTGATATCCACGCAGGTAATCTGGTATACAAGGCATTGGTTCACACCATTCCCGGTGTAAAGAACGGATGCATCCTTACCGGAACCAAAGTTCCCGTAATTCTTACCAGCCGTTCCGATACCTTTGAGACCAAGGTAAACTCCATTGCTCTTGCAGCAGTTGTAGCAGAGGAACTTAAGAAACAGCAGCAGTAAGCTGAACGAATGAAACTATAAAATAAAAATGGAGGGAAAATCATGTCTATTAAGAGTCTGATTATTAATCCTGGTTCTACTTCTACCAAAATCGGTGTCTTCGAGGACGAGACGTTACTTTTCGAGGAGACTTTAAGACACTCCACAGAGGAAATCAGTCGGTATGCATCCATCGTAGATCAGAAGGATTTCCGTAAAAAAATTATTACCGATCTTCTTGCAGAGAAGAACTTTGACTTAAAGGAGTTAAATGTTATCGTTGGACGCGGTGGTATGTTAAAACCCATTCCCGGCGGTACTTATGCTGTAACTGACGATCTTCTTGCTGACCTTAAGGTTGGTGTGCAGGGACAGCATGCTTCTAATCTGGGCGGTATCCTTGCAAGAGAAATCGGCGATGAAATCGGCGTTCCTTCTTTCATCGTTGACCCTGTTGTAGTGGATGAATTGATGCCTATCGCAAGATATTCCGGTGTACCTGAACTTCCCCGTACCAGTGTATTCCATGCACTGAATCAGAAGGCAGTTGCAAAGAGATATGCAAAAGAGATTGGAAAGCCTTACGAATCCTTAAGACTGATTGTGGTTCATATGGGTGGCGGCGTTTCTGTCGGTGCTCACGAGAACGGCAAGGTTGTTGATGTATTTAACGCACTGGATGGTGACGGTGCATTCTCTCCTGAGAGAGCAGGCGCAGTTCCCAGCGGCGCTCTGATTAAAATGTGCTTCTCCGGAAAATATACCGAGAAAGAAGTATACTCCAAGATTGTTGGAAAGGGTGGCTTCAACGCTTACCTCGGCACCAACGATATGCGTGAAGTAACTAAGAGAGCAAATGAAGGTGATGCGAAGGCTGCAGAAGCAAAACAGGCATTCCTTCTTCAGGTTGCAAAAGACATCGGATCCATGGCTTGCGTACTGAATGGTAAGGTTGACCAGATCATTCTGACCGGTGGTATCGCATACGGTAAAGAAGTT
>JAILPF010000068.1 GCA_024699575.1 Acetatifactor sp.
TGAATTCAAAATCCGTTCAAAATAGGAAAAACTCGAGGCATGCACGCGTGCGCCAATAAGTGGCGTTTTGGCGTGCATGCCTTTTTTGGGGGATACACGCAGAGTGGAGAATTTATGAAAATTGCGTGTACACGGAAAAAAGGCGTTACACGAGAAAATAAAGAAAGATGATTTTGGCGTGCCTATTTTGCGCGGAATTTTTTTAGCTTGAATGAAAAGAGAAGGATGTATACACGCAAATATGAAAAAGGCCATATTGGCGTGTATGCATATTTTTTTGTGTGCACGCGTATCAGTACAGAATGCTACTGTACGTGTAAATCGAAAAAACGTCATACATATGAAAATGAAAATAGAGTGTCAGCGCGTGTCTTGATTCAAAAACAGATGATTGACTCTTTTGGGGAGGATAAATAATCATGGCAGATATTTTTTTGAAGGTTTTCAATTTGAGCGTACAGGGTGCAGTTCTGATTCTTGTAGTTGCACTTCTGAGAGTTTTGCTGAGCAAGTAGCCAAAATGGCTCCGAACGCTGAGACTGTGAGTACCAGCTACGAGAGACGGCTGAATATTCAATCTGGAATTTCCATGATTGACCGACCTGCGAATGAGTATCTGGGTTGCAGGCATTGCGGTTTTGGGAGTCTATGCGTTTGTAAGCTATTTTAGAGTCAGGAGACAGGATTTAGACTCCCTTTATCCTGGGAACGATAAAGCCGAATATCTATCTGCCTTCCGAATTGCGCCCGGAGCAGACGGAGAGTGTGATTGCGCATGACTGGGCGAATGCTTTCTGCGACAGAGATGGCAGGACAATTGTGGAGCTGTCCACTGAGAATGCTCAAAAAGCTCTGATAAAGGAACAATTGCTGGATATTGAGGAGGATCCCGGCAATGGACAAGTCGATTTGAAGGTTTCCTTCAAAGAAGATGGCGTTGATAGAGTTATCACCATGATTTTGGCAGATGCTGAGAGAAGCATTTGGATACCGCAGGATTATGGGACGGTCAAGCTGGTAAAATCGCCTGATTTATGATAAAATAAAAACATATATGACATTGGATACTTTGCAAAAAGAAGCGCAAGAAAGGCGGTTGTTGTGATGGAGAAAAGAAAGCTGGAGAAGTTGGGCATTGAAACCTCTCTTTTGGGATTTGGATGTATGCGTTTTCCTGTGACCAAAGAAGGCAAGATAGATGAGGCTGAGGCAGAGAAGATGCTGGATAAGGCTATTGCTGCGGGGGTGAATTACATTGATACTGCATATCCGTATCACGGTGGAGACAGTGAGCCTTTTGTGGGAAAAGTACTGAAAAAATATGATAGAAAATCCTTCTTCCTGGCGACAAAGCTGCCGGTGTGGCTGGTAAATACAGTGGAAGATGTGGATCGGTTGTTGAATGAGCAGCTGGGAAGACTTCAGACAGATTACATAGATTTTTACCTGATGCATGCCATGGATAAGGGGCGCTGGGACCACATGCTGGAAATCGGAGCAGTGCAGCGACTGGAGGAGCTTAAGGCAGAAGGAAAGATTAAACAGTTAGGATTTTCCTTCCATGACGAGTACAAAGTGTTTGAAGAAATCATCAACTACAAGGATTGGGATTTCTGCCAGATTCAGTTAAACTATATGGACACAGCAGAAGGACCGGGGCTTCAGGGATATGAGTTGGCTGAAAAGAAAGGGGTTCCCCTCGTGATTATGGAGCCTATCAAGGGTGGCACACTGGCTTCCTTTGCAGAGGACATTACCGGCAAATTCAAGGCACTTGATCCGGATGCATCGGTGGCATCATTTGCTCTTCGCTGGGTGGGAAGCCATCCGAACATTAAAGTGATTTTGAGTGGTATGTCCACTATGGAGCAGGTGGAGGATAATCTGAGGACTTTCGGCAATTTTAAGCCGTTAAACGCTGAGGAGAAAAAGACAATTGAAGATGTGGTGGCATTGTTGAACAGCCGTATTCAGAATGGATGTACCGGCTGCCGGTACTGCATGCCGTGTCCCTTCGGTGTGGACATTCCGGGTTCTTTCAAGGCATGGAACACCTACCACATGTATCAGAATTACAACAGAGTGAGCTGGGCGTGGGAGCATGAAATCGGTGAAGAACATCAGCCCAAGAATTGTGCGAAATGTGGTAAGTGTGAGAAGGAATGTCCTCAACATCTGCCAATACGTCAGGATCTGGAAAAGGTACAGGCTGATTTGGATAAGAAGGAAATGATTTATTAATGGAAAAAGCATTCAAACTGGATTTTGAGAATGACAAAGCGGGTAGCCTGTTTGTGAACTGCTGTGGCTGTTCTCAGACGGAAAGCCTCCACAGCTTCGGACCTGCGGCAAAGCCTCACTATTTGATTCATTTCGTGCTCAGCGGAAAGGGAATTTTTCGTTCTCATGACAAGGAATATAAGCTGGAGGCGGGATATGGATTTCTGATTACCCCGGGAGAACTGGCATTTTATCAGGCGGATGAAACGGAACCCTGGAGCTATCTTTGGGTCGGATTCTGGGGAAGCAGGGCAGAGGAATATTTAAACGCCATGGGACTGTCGGACAGACATCCTATCTTTTCCTGCGACAAGTCTGAGGAGCTCTATGATATCGTGAGAGATATGATGGAGCACAATACCTATGGCATGGCGGATGAACTGAGGCGAAATGGACTGATGGGAGTTTTCCTGTCTGTGCTTGCCGACAGTGCCGGAATTGTGGCGCAGGATGTGGAAGACAAGGGCAATGAGTATGTGAGGAAAGCCATCACCTATATTCAGAGTAATTACTGTAATCCCATCAAGGTGACGGATGTGGCAGACTTTGTCTGTATCAACAGAAGCTATCTGTACACCTTGTTTGAAAACATTTTAGGAATGTCACCCCAACAGTTCTTGACCACATTTCGCATCACGAAAGCAAAAGAACTTTTGGAATCTACCGGTTATTCCATTGAAAGTATTGCGCTTTCCTGCGGGTACAGTGATGCCATGGTGTTCACCAAAGCATTTCGGGCTATGAAGGGGATGTCACCTACGCAATACCGTAAGACAAGCCATAAGGAAAGCAGCAGGGAACAGCTTCAGGAGGTGGAACGCCTGATTACGGAGCTGATTTCCAGGGAAAAACCGGTTGTAGAAAAAACAAGTTAACATTTTGACAGATTCAATCAACAAAAGGGAGTGGAAGCTCCCTTTTGTTTGCGTTATCATGAAAATACAGAAAGAAACAAAGTGGAGGTATTTTGCGATGAAAGAACAGTTGTTGGCAAAGTTTGCGGACGTTTTTGGCGATACAAATGGCGTGAAAGTATTTTTTGCACCGGGGCGTGTGAACCTGATTGGTGAGCATACAGATTATAACGGCGGACATGTTTTCCCCTGCGCACTGACTATCGGTACTTATGGCGTTGCCAGAAAGAGAGAGGATAGAGCGCTTCGCTTCTATTCTATGAATTTTGAGAATCTTGGTGTGCTTGAGAGCTCTCTGGATGACTTAAAGCCTTACAAGGAGGCAGATTGGACCAACTATCCCAAGGGAGTAATGTGGGCATTTGAGGAGAAAGGAATGAAGATTCCCTGCGGAATGGACATCTTACTGTTTGGTAATATCCCCAACGGTTCCGGACTTTCCTCTTCTGCATCTGTTGAGGTTTTGACAGGATTTATCTTAAGGGATTTCTTTGGATTTGACGTGACCAATCAGGATTTGGCACTGATCGGACAGTTTTCCGAGAATAAATTCAATGGCGTAAACTGTGGTATCATGGACCAGTTTGCAATCGCTATGGGCAAAAAGGATCAGGCAATTTTCCTGGATACAGCAACGCTTCAGTTTGAGTATGCGCCCATTAAGCTTCAGAATGCCAAGCTGGTTATCGCGTGCAGTAATAAAAAGCGTGGACTGGGCGATTCCAAGTATAATGAGCGTCGCAGCGAGTGCGAGGAAGCACTGGCTGAGTTGCAGAAGGTTGTAAAGATTGAGACCTTGGGTGATTTGGATGAGGCGACTTTTGAGGCAAACAAGGATGCAATCAAGAGTGAAGTAAGACAGAAACGTGCAAAACATGCCGTATATGAAAACCAGAGAACCATTCATGCTGTGGAAGCTTTGAAAAAACAGGATATCAAGCTGTTTGGTGAGCTGATGAATGCATCCCACATATCTTTGCGCGATGACTATGAGGTAACCGGTATTGAGCTGGACACTCTGGTAGAGGAAGCATGGAAGGTGAAGGGCGTTATCGGTTCCCGTATGACAGGCGCAGGCTTTGGCGGCTGTACGGTCAGCATCGTGGAGGATGATGCGATTGAGAGCTTCATCGAGCAGGTAGGCAAAGCGTATGAGGCAAAGATTGGCTACGCTGCAGATTTCTATGTAGTGGAGGCCGGAGAGGGTCCTTGTGTATTAGCATAGGTTCCGATGAAATGTCAGGAAAGTGGATTGGAGAAATACAATGATTCAGACAGATATCAGAAAACTGGTTTTATATGGATTAAAGACCGGGCTCATCGAGGAGGCGGATGCGATTTTTACCACCAACCGTCTTTTGGAGCTCTTTGGATTGGATGAATTGGAGGATAGCGCGGAAGAGATTACCATGGAAATTGAGGAGCTGGAAGAAGTTCTCTCAAGGCTCCTTGACTATGCATCCGAAAAAGGCCTTCTTGCAGGGGACAGTGTGGTGGCAAGAGACTTGTTTGACACTAAGATAATGAGTCTTCTCATGCCACGTCCCAGCGAGGTAATCAATCGCTTCAATGAGCTGTACCGAGAGTCCCCAGTGAAAGCAACGGACTATTACTATAAACTGAGCTGTGACTCAGATTATATCCGCAGATACCGTATTTGCAAGGATGTAAAATGGACCGCAGAGACCAAATACGGAACTTTGGATATTACCATCAATCTTTCCAAGCCGGAGAAGGACCCGAAAGCTATCGCGGCGGCAAAAAATGCAAAGCAGTCCGGTTATCCAAAGTGCCTGCTGTGTAAGGAAAATGAAGGATATGCCGGTCGCATCAATCATCCTGCGAGACAGAATCACAGAATTATTCCTGTGACCATCGCAGACAGTGACTGGGGCTTCCAGTATTCGCCTTATGTGTACTACAATGAGCATTGTATCGTGTTTAACGGACAGCATGTACCCATGAAAGTGGAGAGAAGCACCTTCTGCAAACTGTTCGATTTTGTAAAACAGTTCCCTCACTATTTTGTGGGTTCCAATGCGGATTTGCCGATTGTAGGCGGTTCCATTTTAAGCCATGACCATTTCCAGGGTGGACATTATGAGTTTGCTATGGCGAGAGCAGGATATGATCGTAAATTCACAGTAAAAGGCTATGAAGATGTGGAGGCGGGTATTGTGAACTGGCCTATGTCAGTCATTCGTCTGCGCAGCAAGGATACAGAGAGGCTGATTGATCTGGCAGACAGAATCCTTGGCAAATGGAGAGCATATACGGATGAGGAAGCGTTCATTTTCGCTGAGACTGATGGGGAACCACACAATACCATCACTCCAATTGCCAGAAAGAAAGGCGATGTTTATGAACTGGATCTGGTACTTCGTAACAACATCACTACCGAGGAACATCCTCTGGGAGTTTACCACCCCCATGCAAAACTCCATCATATCAAGAAGGAAAACATTGGATTGATAGAGGTTATGGGTCTTGCGGTTCTCCCAGGAAGACTTCAGGCAGAAATGGCGAATCTTGCAAAGGCAATCCTCACAGGAGAAGATATTCGCAAGGATGAAGTGCTTGCGAAGCATGCCGATTGGGTGGATGAATTTAAGCCGAAATATGAAAAAATTGATGTATCCAATATCCATGAGATTTTAAAGAAAGAAATTGGTATCGTGTTCATGGAAGTGCTGGAGGATGCCGGTGTTTACAAGAGAACAACGGAAGGCCAAAAAGCTTTCGACCGTTTTACACAAACCATTTAAGTACCGCAAAACCACGCAGTCAAACGCCTGCGTGGTTTTGTAGTTTGCGCGCCATGGGCGCGCTCTAACGGGTGAAAGTCCTGAACGCGCCCAGATAGTGGGAAGTGTATAGCTAAACAGCAAGGG